>NZ_JAJJZF010000020.1:0-80108 GCF_020966275.1 Pseudoalteromonas sp. MB41
TGTTTTTCCTTAAGTATGGATATTTGCTAAATAGCTTTAACGCTATTTTTCCCTTTAAAGCACCCATTAATTTCGAGACTGATAACTTCGGCGGTATCTTTACTACCAAATGAACATGGTCAACCTGCACATTTAACTCGACTACTTTGCACCCTAACTGCTCACAATAAACTTGTATGCACCTGTAAACATCTCTGCCTACTTTGTTCTTCAATATTCTGAACCTATACTTTGGCGTCCAGACTATATGATATTGACATCGCCAATACACATGCGATGCTTTCTCGTATCTACTCATGTTTTTTCCTTATATGACTTCGCTAAAAATCAAGTAAGGAATTAACATGAGTATTTTTTCAGGCAAAGCCTAAATGATGATAACCACCTACTGAAGTAGGTGGTTTAGGGCCGAAAACAAAAAAGCAGCGATATCGCTGCTTTTTTTCGTCTCAAAAAACACAAGACTCTGTTTATCTGGTTGATAGTTAGATAAATCGTTTGATTATAAAATCAACTTTCACACGTTTGGCCTGACCCAATAATTTTTTTACAGGCGCTGGGTAGTCATCCATCGTTTCTAAATCTTGCGGGCCTGATAAGCGTCGGCAATGTGTTAATATCGCCTGCTTTTCTTGCTCTATTTGCTTTAGTATATGCTGCTGCGGATCGTCAATTAAAATACCATTTTCAATATCAAGCCCCCATGCACGCGGATTTAAATTATGCCCGCTTAACAGATGCAAACGCTTGTCAGAGCAAATCCCTTTTAAATGGAATGAGTTGCTCTCGTGTTTCCACAGATAAACGTTAAGGTTACCATTGGCGATATGACGCTTTTGCGATTTTAAAAATTTATACAAAATGGTTTCGTATAAATATGGCAGCGCACCAATTTTACTAAACGGCTCAGATGGCGGTAAGTAAAAGTCGTTTGCTGTTTTATCTCCCACCACAATGGTCACGTTTTTACCTTGTTTTAATAGGCGACGCAACGAGCGCATCAACGGTGCAGGGAAATTAAAATACGGCGTGTAAAGAATGAGTTCGTGCTCTGTTGTATCAAACAATGATTTGATTAAGCGGTTTAGCTTATTGCTACGCCGACCTAAACCCAAAAACAAACGCACCCCTAACTCACCTGCACTTGCCTCAGCCGCACTGTCATAACTTGCTGATTTTAGATCTCTCATTAATTGCTTTTGAGCAACTTTGATATCATTGAATTGAGTTAACGGACGCGTATCAATGCGTGGAACAGCTGAAGAGCTCAATAAATGTGTGTTAATAAATTCGATGACCGAATTACATAAGCCTGCTTGGTGAACTAAAAAATAACGGTCAAGACGATAACGATCATCCTGTTGTAAATAAACATTATTTAAGCTCGCACCGCTGTAAAGTAAGGTGTCGTCAATTACGAAGCCTTTTAAATGTAATACCCCAAAAAGCTCTTTCGCTTTTACGGGTACACCATACACTTTAACGTTTGACTGATATTTTTCTTGAAAATCACAATACATGCTGGCATTGCCATCAGACTTGGCAGCACCAATTAAGCCCCGTTGAGCACGATGAAAGTCTACTAACACGTTTACTTCCAACTCAGGATTCGCTAAAGACGCCTCATGTAAGGCTGTTAAAACCTCTTGACCTGCTTCATCGTCTTGCAAATATAAAGCAGTAATATAAATTCTTTTCGTCGCCGAACGAATTAGACGCAATAGTTCAGTGCGATACTCTCTCGCATTGGTTAAGACTTGGACGTCTTCTGTAGTCAGCCCAAATGCGGGCTTTTCCTGCCAAAATACCATAATTGCCTGTTCGTTTATCTAGCCTAAAGTCTAAGCTAATATCAAAATTAGCTAAAACATACCAAAAAAATATTGCTTGGTCATGAATTAACGCACTTTGCTACGCTAATACTTCACTATTAGCTCGTTTTATAAGCAAAAAGAGGCATTTAAATTTTATTAAGTAAGGATTATTTGACAGCTTCGCGATTTACTTAAAAAAATAATCCGCCCTTTTGTTTACTTCCGTCTTGTTTTTCTTAGAATCGGGCGCATAGACATCGTATCAAAACGTTTTTAGGAAAAACCATGAGTGACACAAAACACTGTAAATTACTAATTTTAGGTTCTGGCCCTGCTGGCTACACTGCTGCTGTATATGCTGCACGTGCAAACCTTAACCCTGTTCTTATTACGGGTATTCAACAAGGTGGTCAATTAACAACGACAACTGAAGTTGAAAACTGGCCGGGTGATGCTCACGGCCTAACAGGCCCAGCATTAATGGAACGTATGAAAGAACACGCTGAACGTTTTGAAACTGAAATTGTGTTCGACCACATTAACAAAGTAGATGTATCTAAGCGTCCTTTCACTCTAACAGGTGATTCTGGTACGTATACGTGTGATGCACTTATTATCGCAACAGGCGCATCAGCTAAATACTTAGGCTTAGAGTCTGAAACAAACTTCCAAGGTCGTGGTGTTTCAGCCTGTGCAACGTGCGATGGTTTCTTTTATCGTGGTCAAAAGGTTGCTGTTGTAGGCGGTGGTAATACGGCTGTTGAAGAAGCGTTATATTTATCAAATATTGCAGCAGAAGTTCACGTGGTTCATCGCCGTGATAGCTTCCGCAGTGAAAAAATCTTAGCAGACCGCCTTAAAGAAAAAGCTGAAAATGGTAATGTTGTCTTACACTATAACCGTACCCTAGACGAAGTATTAGGTGATGAAATGGGTGTAACCGGTATTCGCATTAAAGCCACGGATTCTGATGAGACTGAGAATTTAGATCTTGCCGGTGTATTCATTGCAATTGGTCATAAGCCAAACACGGATATGTTTGCAGGTCAGCTTGAAATGAAAGACGGCTACTTAGTGGTTGAATCTGGCTTAAACGGTAACGCAACACAAACAAGCGTACCGGGTGTTTTTGCTGCGGGTGATGTATGTGACCATATTTATCGACAAGCCATCACATCAGCCGGTACAGGCTGTATGGCAGCACTTGATGCAGAGCGCTTCCTAGACAATCTGTAACCAGCGATTTAAAACACCTTTTTAAAATACCAAGGGGCTATACAGCCCCTTTTTTTAGGCAAAAATTTTGCTAAAATTATCAAAAAAAATAATGAATCCGCTGCAATGACAAAGCAAATTTATCAACTTCCTGAATCAGGTGTTGATTTCCCCAACCCTGAGCATGCCCTTGACGAGCCTGATGGCCTTTTAGCAATTGGCGGTGGGTTATCTGTTGCGCGCTTAAAGAACGCCTATCAATCCGGTATATTCCCTTGGTTTAGTGATTATGAGCCGATTATGTGGTGGTCACCTAGCCTGCGAGGCATCATTGAACTTGACGAGTTTCATGTTAGTCGTAGCTTAAAAAAATATTTAAAGCGCTCTGCGTTTCGCGTCACGATTAATCATGCTTTTTCTCACGTGATTTCAGCTTGCCGTGAACAACGCTTAGACGCAGAAGGTACGTGGATCACTGAGCAAATGATGGATGCTTACATTCAAGCCCATCAACAAGGTCTTGCACACAGTGTCGAGATTTGGCATGACAATGAGTTAGTCGCCGGTCTCTATGGCATTATGCAACATGGCGTATTTTGTGGAGAGTCGATGTTTCACCAAGTATCAAACGGCTCAAAACTAGCGATGTGGGCACTCGTTAACTGGCTAAAGAAACACAATGCTCATTTTATTGATTGTCAGTTAGAGAACCCTTATTTGCTAACTTTAGGTGCAAAAGTTATCCCACGTAGTGAATTTTTAACTAGACTTAAGTTAGCAAAAAACTATGTTCCCACAGCAGACATGTGGCAACCACAAGAGTTGATAAATATTTATGACTGAGCATTTACCCGCTAGGCTTGGTTTGAGCCAGCAATTTGATTGCAGTTATTTACCGGATCGCCAAGAGCAGCTCCTCGTTATATTGGACCCAAGTTGCTATTGCCCTGATAAATTTGAACAATTGTTAGCATTGGGGTTTAGGCGCAGTGGTGACCAAATATATCGTCCTCACTGCCCTGTTTGTAACGCCTGTAATTCAGTGCGTGTCTTAGCGCAACAATTTACGCCTTCTAAATCACAAAAACGTAAACTAAACAAAGCAGACAAACTTTTTACGGTTAGTTACAGTGAATATGAACGCGCAGAATATTACCCTCTTTATTGCAAGTACATTACGCAACGACATCAAGATGGCTCTATGTTTCCGCCTGATCAGAACCAATATGAAAGCTTTTTATTTTGCCAATGGTTGCCTGTGACATTTATTGAACTGCGAGAAGGTGACAAGCTCGTTGCTGTAGCAGTCACCGACTGCATGCACAATGCAGTTTCCGCAATTTACACATTTTTTGATCCCGATTATGAGAAGTACAGCATTGGTAGTATCATGATCATGCAGCAAATTAAGTTTGCTAAACAACAAGCAAAACAATTTGTCTATTTGGGCTATCAAATCGACGAATGTGACAAAATGAAATACAAAACCCAATTTTTGCCCGCAGAAAAGCATCTTGGCGATCACTGGTTGGCGATTTAATTTACAAATTTGAGCCCTGTAGCTTTACTTATTGCTGTATTTTCGGCAAAATCTGCAGCGTTTAACTATTAAAGAGGTGTTACGCTAAACATGGCGAAAGAAGACGTAATCGAAATGCAAGGTACGGTCCTTGATACTTTACCAAATACAATGTTCCGAGTTGAGCTAGAAAATGGTCACGTAGTTGTGGCTCATATCTCTGGAAAAATGCGCAAAAACTATATCCGCATCTTAACTGGCGACAAAGTAACCGTAGAAATGACTCCTTACGATTTATCGAAAGGTCGCATCGTATTCCGTGCTCGCTAAGTTAGTGCGATAACGAGAGATTTAGCTTTTTGCTGCTTTGAATGGGCAGGTGTGTTTATTACAAAGAGCTAAAAGCGTTTATTAAATGGTGTTCAAACTACCCTAGTTTCAATTCCATTTAATAAACAAAAAGCCCAGCATTAGCTGGGCTTTTTGTTTTCGCCTTTTAAACCTTACGCTGTTTCGAGGTTTGTTTCATATTCAAAGTGAATTTTCTTGTCCTTAACCGACACTTTCACTGAACCACCCGCGGCCAGCTCACCAAATAGAATTTCATTGGCCAACGGCTTTTTGAGCTCGTCTTGAATCACACGCGCCATTGGCCGTGCGCCCATTGCTTTGTCGTAACCTTTATCAGCCAACCATTCACGTGCTTTAGATGTCAGTTCAAGATTAACAGACTTCTTATCTAGCTGAGCTTGAAGCTCAACAATGAATTTATCAACAACCTGCAAAATAACGTCTTTTTCAAGGTGATTAAACCAAATAATGTTATCTAAGCGGTTTCTAAATTCAGGTGAAAAGACCTTGTTAATCTCAGTCATGGCATCGTGAGAATGATCTTGCTCTGTAAAGCCTATCGATTTACGCACAGTCTCTTGTACACCGGCGTTGGTTGTCATTACCACTACCACATTTCTAAAGTCGGCTTTACGGCCGTTATTATCCGTTAAGGTGCCGTGATCCATCACTTGTAATAAAATGTTGTAGATATCTGGATGCGCTTTTTCAATTTCATCAAGCAACACCACCGCGTGCGGGTTTTTGATAACGGCTTCGGTTAATAATCCACCTTGCTCAAAGCCAACATAGCCTGGAGGCGCACCAATCAAACGGCTTACTGCGTGACGTTCAACGTATTCAGACATATCAAAGCGAATAAACTCAACCCCCATGCACTTAGCTAACTGCTTAGTGACCTCTGTTTTACCAACACCCGTTGGGCCTGCAAATAAGAACGACCCCACAGGTTTATCTTCATTTGCGAGTCCAGAGCGAGATAAACGAATAGCCGAAGTTAATGCATCAATTGATTGATCTTGACCAAATACAAGCATCTTCAAGTTACGATCAAGGTTCTTCAATGTTTCTTTATCACTTGAAGAAACGCTTTGCTGTGGTATACGCGCCATTTTTGACACAATTAACTCGATATCAGCTACACCAATGGTTTTTTTGCGTTTTGATATCGGTTGTAGGCGCTGATTTGCACCGGCTTCGTCAATCACATCAATCGCTTTGTCAGGTAAATGACGCTCATTAATGTATTTTGCGCTCAGCTCAGCAGCTGCCTTAAGGGCTTTTTGCGTGTAACGAATACCATGATGCTCTTCGTAACGCTCTTTTAAGCCATTGAGGATTTTCGTTGTATCAGCCACACTTGGTTCAAGTACATCAATTTTTTGGAAACGACGTACCAGAGCACGGTCTTTCTCAAAAATATTTTTATACTCGTTGTAAGTGGTCGAGCCCATACAACGTAATTTACCACTTGAAAGTAACGGCTTAATTAAGTTAGACGCATCCATTACACCACCAGACGCAGCACCCGCACCAATAATGGTATGTATCTCATCGATAAATAAAATTGAATGCGGTTTAGCTTGCAGCTCTTTTAGTAACGATTTAAAACGTTTTTCAAAGTCGCCGCGGTATTTTGTACCGGCTAATAATGCGCCCATATCAAGTGAATAAACAACCGCATCGGCTATTACATCAGGCACTTCGTTTTTCACAATACGATAAGCAAGGCCTTCAGCAATGGCTGTTTTACCTACCCCTGCTTCACCAACCAACAATGGATTATTTTTCTTACGACGGCATAATACTTGTACCGTACGCTCGACTTCATTATCACGGCCAACAAGCGGATCGATATTTCCTTCAATCGCTTGCTGATTGAGGTTTGTTGTAAAGTTTTCAAGTTTAGTCGGCTCTTCGCCTTGCACCTCTTGTACTTCTTCATGAATATCATCATGGTCATCGCCACCGATATCATCATCGGCTTTCGAAATACCATGCGAAATGAAGTTAACGATGTCTAAACGATTTACATCCGCTTTTTTAAGTAAATAAACAGCTTGGCTTTCTTGTTCAGAGAAAATAGCCACAAGTACATTTACGCCTGTTACTTCGTTCTTACCTGACGATTGCACATGAAACACCGCGCGTTGAAGCACACGTTGAAAACCCAATGTAGGCTGTGTTTCTCTGTCTTCTTCTAAGTCAGGAATAACCGGCGTTGTTTCGTCGATAAAATCTGATAACTCAACTTTTAACGCGCTCATATCTACACCACAGGCGTTAAGCGCTTCTCCAGCAGAAGGGTTATCGAGCAGCGCGAGTAAAAGATGCTCGACGGTCATAAATTCATGTCGGCGCGTTCTTGCTTCGCGAAACGCCGCATTCAAGGTTAGTTCTAAGTCTTTGTTTAGCATTGGCAACCCCTTACTGAGATAATATTTATATACCGTTGTGATGGGCTAAATGTTCACCCTACCTTGGTATTTATTCCTGCTCACAACTACATAGCAGTGGATGCTCGTTGTCTCGTGCGTAACGATTAACTTGCTCAACTTTGGTGTAAGCAACATCAGCGCTATAAATGCCGCATATTGCTTTGCCATTATGATGAACTTGAAGCATCACATCTGTTGCTCTATCGCTATCCATATTAAAAAACGTCATTAGTACTTCTATCACAAAGTCCATTGGCGTGTAATCATCATTATTTAAAATGACCTTATATTTTCGCGGTGGTTGCAGTTTTTGCTTTTCACTATCGCGAACCGTTTCAATAACACCAGAATCTTTCATACCACTCATAATTAAATATAGTCTTGTCTTTAGAACTCAAGCAAACTTGAATAAAAAAATAAATAAATTGTTAAAAAATAGTTCAAAACACTTGACTGACTGCCTAAATAAACTACAGTCAATTATAGATTGATTAAACCTTAGTCAGTCTAGCAAATTACACGGTTTAGAATAACTAAATTAGTCAACTTATAGAAGGATGTAGAAGTATGGCTTGTGGTAAAGTCAAATGGTTCAACAATGCCAAAGGTTTTGGTTTCATCGTAGAAGACGGTAGCGAGACTGATATATTCGCTCATTACTCAACGATTGTAATGGACGGTTATAAAACACTTAAAGCTGGTCAAGATGTAACATTCGAATTGCAACAAGGTCCAAAAGGGTTACACGCAACGAATATTGCGCCTAACGATGAAATTTCTTAGGTATTACCTATTCGAGTATCAAGCGAGCGACCTTGTTAAGTTCCTCGCTTACTCTCTTCCCACTAATATATCTCATTTTTATCCTTGAAATTCCTTTTCTTCATCCCAATTGTTTAATTGTTATTAGCCCTTTAGAGCCAAGCTTGTTACACTCTTGTTGCTTAAATTTAGCTTTTTCGTCATTTTGACCTAAGGCTTATGGCTAATTTCATTTTATGCCTATTTAGGCTATAAGAATTTTACAGTCTGTCAGCTGTGGTTATTTTGATACCCCGTATTAAGTTGCAACAGCTAACAGACTGATTGCTATGATACCAATTCAGTTAATTAAATGAGCGATATTGAGGAAAATCTTGCCGATAACTCAGCAAAAGTCGTTATTTAGTGATTCTAAATAAGCGCTGCAATGCTGTTAGGTGCGGTTTATTCTCGAATAAAGCAAATGTTATGGCGAGTTGGTATTATTTGATAGCAATATAATTGCATTGTTGAATATGGCTAATTAAGGGTGGCTGCTTGCAGTAACTGCCAAACATTACGCCAACTATCTAGGAATGATGATGACATCAAAAATTATCTACACTAAAACAGATGAAGCGCCAGCACTGGCAACGTATTCATTGTTACCAATCATCCAGGCGTATACTAACGCGGCAGGTGTTGAAGTTGAAACACGCGACATTTCATTAGCAGGTCGTGTAATTGCTAACTTCCCTGAGTACCTTACAGAAGAGCAACGTATTGATGATGCACTTGCTGAACTAGGCCAAATGGCTAAAACGCCTGAAGCAAATATTATCAAGCTTCCTAATATCAGTGCGTCGGTTCCACAGCTACGCGCTGTAATCAAAGAGCTACAAGAAAAAGGTTACGCACTACCTGACTACCCATCAGAGCCAAAAACTGATGAAGAGCAAAAAATTAAAGCGACTTACGACAAAATCAAAGGCAGTGCTGTAAACCCTGTACTTCGTGAAGGTAACTCTGACCGTCGTGCACCTAGCTCTGTAAAAGAGTATGCTCGTAATAACCCACATTCAATGGGTGCTTGGAGCAAAGATTCTGAGTCGTATGTTGCAAGTATGGAAGAAGGTGATTTCTTTGGTTCTGAGCAATCAGTGACTGTTGCAGAAGCGACTGATGTGCGTATTGAGCACGTTGCAGAAAATGGCGACGTTACAGTACTTAAAGCAAGCACACCGCTTCTAGCAGGCGAAGTGATTGACGCATCTCGTCTAAGCGTTGCAAAATTACAAGATTTCTTAGCGAAAGAAATTCAGACTGCTAAAGAAAAAGGTGTATTGTTCTCACTACACATGAAAGCAACGATGATGAAGGTATCTGACCCAATCATCTTTGGTCATGCAGTAAAAGTATTCTTTAAAGATGTATTTACCAAACACGCTGACCTTTTCAAAGAGTTAGATGTTGATGTGAATAACGGTTTTGGTGACGTATTTGCTAAAATCGAAAAACTAGATGCTGCTAAAAAAGCTGAAATCGAAGCCGATATCCAAGCTGTTTATGACAACAACCCTGCTATCGCGATGGTTGACTCAGACCGTGGTATTACTAATCTTCACGTACCAAGCGATGTGATCATTGATGCATCAATGCCTGCTGCAATCCGTTCAAGCGGTCAAATGTGGAACAGCGAAGGTAAATTACAAGACACAAGTTTTGTCATTCCAGATCGTTGTTATTCTGGTGTATACCAAGCAACTATTGATTTCTGTAAAGAAAATGGTGCATTCGATCCTACAACCATGGGTAGCGTACCTAACGTAGGCCTTATGGCACAAAAAGCGGAAGAATACGGCTCACACGATAAAACGTTTGAAGTATCAGCAGCAGGTACTGTTCGCGTGGTAGATACAAACGGCACAACATTACTTGAGCACGCTGTTGAGCAAGGTGACATCTGGCGTATGTGTCAGGTAAAAGATGCACCAATTCAAGATTGGGTTAAACTTGCTGTTAATCGTGCTCGCGCAACAAATACACCCGCGGTATTCTGGTTAGATGAAAATCGTGCGCACGATGCCGAGCTAATCAAAAAAGTAAATGCGTATTTACCACATCACGATACTGATGGTTTAGATATCCGTATTTTAGCACCCCTTGAAGCGACTAAGTTCTCACTTGAGCGTATTAAAGAAGGTAAAGATACGATTTCTGTAACAGGTAACGTACTGCGTGATTACCTAACTGACTTATTCCCTATTCTTGAGCTAGGTACAAGCGCTAAAATGCTGTCAATCGTACCACTTATGAATGGTGGTGGTTTATTCGAAACGGGTGCGGGTGGTTCTGCTCCTAAGCATGTACAGCAATTCGAAAAAGAAAACCACTTACGTTGGGATTCTCTGGGTGAGTTTTTAGCACTTGCGGCTTCTTTAGAGCACTTAAGCGTTAATACTGGTAATAAGAAAGCACAAGTACTTGCTGATACGCTAGATAAAGCAACAGGTACTTTCCTTGCTGAAAACAAATCACCTTCACGTAAAGTGAAAGAGATTGATAACCGTGGTTCTCACTTCTTCTTAGCATTATTCTGGGCTCAAGAACTTGCTGCTCAAAACGATGACGCTGAGTTAAAAGCACAGTTCACGCAAATCGCTTCTGACCTTGAATCACAAAAAGAGCAAATCGTTACTGAGTTGAACGATGCACAAGGTCCAGCAATGAATGTAGGTGGTTATTACCAACCAAATGACGATGCGGCATTTAAAGCAATGCGTCCAAGCACAACATTCAATGACATTTTAGCTAAATTAGTTTAATTGTTATTGAAATCTGTTAAAAAAGCGCTCATTGAGCGCTTTTTTTATGAATGCGATAATACCAATCCGCAATACGACTTAATTATTTTGAGTGATTAAACCTGCCGCTACCTGCGTTAAAAATGTCTAATTTACGACAGCATGGATGCAGGAGATAGAGCAATGCAGGAGCAATTGCCGAGAACAACTAGCTAACGACATTTTTGCCTTGGTATAAACGGGGTTTTATTGCGTGAAAAAAAGACCAGTTAATTAAGCTAATTGGTATAAAAGGCCGCATAGGCGGCCTTTCTTATTAAAATTACTTTGTGTACGCTCTTGGCATCGCTGATTCGGTTGTGTAACGTTCGCGCAATTTATCTTGACGCGCTTCAGTTGAAACCTCTTCACCATTGATCCACATTTTACTTACGTGTGATTTCAATTCAAATGGATCATTAGACCACATTACTAAGTTCGCACGTTTGCCTGTTGCTATTGCTCCTGAGTTCAAGCCAAAAACATCCGCAATATTACTGGTCACCGCATTCAATGCACCTTGTTGTGTCATACCATACGACACAGCGTTACCCGCATCAAAACGTAACTGGTAAACATTGTGACTCGAGTCCCCTGCAACACCAATAATCACTTTAACACCGGCCTTTTCGAGTTTGCCTGCATTGGCTAAGTTAGCATGCATTGAATCAAAGCTACCCGGTAAGTTTGCCATAGAACTGATAATCACCGGCACATTAGCTTTTGCTAAAGTATCCGCAACAACAACGGCATCATCACCACCATGAATTACTAAATTAATTCCAAACGTGTCTTTTAATTTCACTAATTCATAGATATCTGACGCGCGTTGTACACTGGCAATCAGTGGCATTTCACCTGAGAGTACTTTATCAAGGATCTTTTGCTCTGTGGTGGGGTCTTTTTTATCATCTTTTTTAGCTGACTTGTGCCCTTCAAGCTTGTCGATCAGTGTTTTCATCGACATTGCACGTGAGCCTTTACGCTTTTCACCTAAATGAACCACAAGGGCAACTTGTTTTTGATTTACACTATCGAAAGAACCCGATAAATCAACAACAGAGGCAAGACCTGCAAAAATACTTTCACCACCATTTGGTACGATTACGTCTTGAGTAATCCCGCCTTTTCGAGCATAAGGAATTAAGCTACTGCGTGGGTTAAAAGCAAGACTAGGATCGAAATCAATACTCGCTTTATCATCACCGCCGTCACGAGAACCCGCAACAGCCCCTACTTCAACTAAGCCAAGTTGGTTCATCGTACCGATAAACCCTGCGGTCACGATTTGACCTTGAGCATCAACAGTGGTGTCTGCATTTATTGATTCTGGATTAATTGCAACAATTTTTCCCTCGTCAATAACGACACTAGCACCTTCTAATACACCTTGTTCTGTTGATGTGTGAATGGTTGCATTAATAATTGCAATCGATTGTGCGCTCGCTACCGACGAAAATAAACCAGCAGCAACTAAAGAGAGCGAAAATGTTTTAGTTAATTTTGTCATCAATGTTACTCCTACTGTTGACCAAGCATGAAATCGCTTTGTGCTTGATATTTTTCATCATGACGATCGTATACCTTGGCACCATCAATAAATACTTGCTCAGCTTTTGCGTACACACTAAAAGGGTTTTGATTCCAGATAACAACATCGGCTTGTTTACCCGATTCAAGTGAACCTGTTTTATCATCGATACCCAGTGATTTAGCAGCGTTTGCTGTGATCCACTTAATAGCGTGTTGTTCTGAAATATTAAAACCAACATCGTTTGCACGGTACATCACTTTACCTGCTTCTTGGTTTAAGCGTTGAATAGTTGTATCAGAATCTGAATGGACAATCGCGCATGAGTTTTTAACCGCATCGACAATAGCCACGTTTTCTTGAACCATGTCATAGGCTTCCATTTTAAAGCCCCACCAATCTGGCCACAGTGCTGCACAGTTGCCGTTTTCAGCGAGTAAATCGGCAATCTTGTACGCTTCAATACCGTGGTGGAAAGTGCCTGAGTGATAACCAAATTCTTTGCCTAGGTCGATCATCATCGCCATTTCTTCTGCTTTATAGCAATGGTTATGAATAAGAATATCGCCATCAAGGACACCCGCTAGTGTGTCTAGCTTAATATCACGGTGAGGAATTTCAGGATTTTTACCTGCCGCGTAATCGCTGTCATATTTTTCCCACTGACGCTTATATTCCGTTGCATCAATCCATGCTGTTCTGTAGCCCGCCATATTACCCATACGTGTTGAAGGTAATACCCCTTTACTTCCATAAACACGTTTTGGATTTTCACCACAAGCCATTTTTAAACCATAGGGTGCATCAGGGAATTTCATACCTTGCATTGTATGTGAAGGAACATTTTTTAAAGTAACACCACGGCCACCAATTAAATTTGCTGAGCCTGGTAAAATTTGTAATGACGTAATGCCGCCTTCACGAGCACGGTTAAAACCAGGGTCTTGCGGCCAAATAGAGTGTTCAACCCATACTTCAGCAGTCACTGGGCTTGTCATTTCGTTACCATCTTGATGCGATGCCACAGACGGTGTTGGGTATGCGCCTAAATGCGAATGCACATCGATGATACCGGGCGTGACCCATTTGCCTTGTGCATCAATGGTGTTATCTGCTTGTACAGATAAGTCCTTGCCTACTTGTTGTACTTTACCATCAACAAAATAAACATCAGCCTCGTCTAAACGCTCACCGGTGCCTGTTAGTACCGTTGCATTGGTAATAAGAGTACTTGTTGATGCCAGTGGCTTATAAGTACTTGGGTATGGGTTTTTATCAATGGTTACTTTTGGATCTTGTGGGCCATTATCTTGGCAACCCGCAAGCGCGATACCAAGTGAAATAACCATCAAGGATGGTGCAAATTTATGCATTTTGTTGTTTCTCCTTTTTTTTATTATATAACTTTAATCAAATGTTAATAGCAATGCTAACAAACGAGGTAAGTGACGTTTAAGTAAGACGAATTACGTTATTTCTTCCGTTACTTATTTTTTAATGTAATTCGTATAGAGCTTCTCTAATGCACCTTCGGTCGTGAGGCTAGGATCTTTATTAATAAAATGCGTCACGGTACGGGTTACGAAATCAGAGTTTTGTTTATGTTGTTTAGCAAAGCTTTTGATTAAAGTATTGGCATCAGTGGCTGCCGTTACTTTTTCATGACGGTGGCGATATTGACTCAAGGCACGATTAAAATCGCCGTTATAATCTTCAACGACTAATTTATAAAAGTCACTTTTATCGACGCTAAGCTCGTTGATACAGTAATTTAGCGCCTCTTTAAAGTCGTAAAAGACTATTCCTTGCACATCAAATTCAGTGCGTTTTTCGCGAATAGTAACGCGGGCATCTTCAGTCGCATAACTGTAGCCCTGAAAATCAAGCCGCTGTGCAGCTTCTTCGCCCAATTTCATTCCCGCTTTAATGCTATGAACAAATTCATCACTCATATCATCAAGCTCATTTTCGTGCCACATGTGAAATACTCGCAGCGCTTTGGCATATTTATTGGCTATTTTCTTTTTTACTTTGGTGAATCGGCCATCAATCGTTAGCACTCGCTCATTATGAAGTAGCGCAAAACATTCATAACACGCTGGTATTGAAATAAATTCAGCGTCTTCACCTAAATCAATAATACTTTGCATCATATGAAGAGGGGGGCAATAGTCGCGCTCAGTTGCCTCACAACCACAATAAAAGCATTGATTAAAATGCTTAGAATGTGAGGCATAGGCTTGTTGATAATAGCCTGATAATTTTGTGGTCACTTAAACTCCTTACACTTTATTCAGTGTCTAATAGTGAACATTTAAATTAGAGTTAAAACGTAAATGTAGCAATACCGTAAAACAAATAGAAAATACGCTCTCTAAACCTGCTCAGTTTGCTCTAAAATGAAATTATTTTCTCGTTATTTGTGTCAAAATTCATACTTTAAAATATGTCTAATCAAACGGTTATATATTGGGGTACACATCTACATACTTGCTTACATCTTGTCCGTTTTCATTAACAGCAATCAATCAAATTTAGGGTAATACTTTAATGGTGCCTAGCAAATAGGAATTGTGAAGTATCCCACGCGAGGTTGCACGACTTTCATGTCACATGGACAAACAACTGGAGAGAAAGATGAATACATTAACATTAGCATTTGGTACAGCACTTATTGTCGGTTCTTCAATGGCAGCAACAGATGCAAACGCCGCACAGTTTGTAGCTGCAGATAATTCTGCTGGGACACAAGCATGTATGGCTATTGTGTCAAATAAACCCATAAACCTTGCTCAAACAATGCGTGATTTACGCTTAAACAAACGCGTCATCTCAGACAAGTTACAGTGCAATGATATGTCTACGGCACAGTTTGCCAGCACCTATGGCTTTAATAAATCAGCAAGCTACTTAAATTTAGAGCAACAAACAAAAACAAGTATTCAAGATATCGCTAAAGTCAGTGATAACACCGTCTACGTCATTTCGGGTTCTAAATAATGACAGATTTGATGTAGCAGACCTTGTATAGGTCTGCTACACACTTTTTATAAAAGCGCAGCAATTAAGCCAAATACACCACCAAACACGCCACCCCAAATAACCAGCCAGCCTAAATGTTCTTTAATCATTGTTTGAATGATATCTTTTACCATGACGGGAGTTAGTTCGTTTAAACGCTCATCCACTAACCTTTCTACCGTGTTATGTAACGAGCCACCAATGTGCGAGTTTGCAAACAGCTTTTCATCGAGTATTGTTTTAAATTCGTCACTGTGAGAAATATCAATGACGGCCTGTTTCATTTTATTTATGAACGGCTCACGCATTGGCTCTAAGGCATCACGTCCACCAAACATTCCTAACATACTGCCAAATTGCGATTGCTCAATAACTTCGATTAATGAGTCATAGGCTGGGCTTAGGTTTACTTCAGCAATGACAGGCTCTAATTCTATTTGAGGTTTCGCAAGAGCCATCACTTGATCTATTTTCTCTGCCGCGAAAAATTCCGTCATGACTAACTGCCTGATGGATGCTTTAAACGACTCAAACTTTAGCGTAATGACACCTGAACCATACAAGAAAGGCACTTTTTCAAACAGCATATGTATCGCTAACCAGTTTGTTACAGCGCCAGACAAAGCAAATAATCCCACAGATAATACAATTGCCTGATCAAACAAAAATCCAACTAACACGAAGGCCAAAGCCACTAAATTAGTAACAAGACTTTTATTCATTTAAATCCTCACGCACACAGCCAAATATTTAATAATATTAACGCTATGAGATTGTTAATTCACCGACTTTTTGCCATAGTTTAACTACATGGTTAAAAGGTGAGCGATATTATGTGGAATTCAGTGAATGAACAGATAAGCCAAGCTATGCACTTTGATTTTAAGCATACCTTTAAACGCCAACTGCAATCGCCCAACAGCGATAAATACTTTGAACTGCGCGATGAAAATCACCGATTTTTTGTCAAGGTGGCTCACTTAAGTGATTTAGAAAGATTAGAGTGCGAATCCTTTAATTTAAAGCTTTTAACGCAAGAAAGCTTATTTATGATCCCCGACTGCATTGCCACAGGGTGCAATATTGAATTTTCATTCATCGTTTTAGAGTGGTTAGAACTGGACAAACTTCCTCACTCAAATTGGCATACGATGGGCGAACATTTAGCCACACTTCATCAAAAGCATACGCAAGCCATGTTTGGTTTTGATCACGACAACTTTTTAGGCCCCACAGTCCAGCCAAACCGATGGCACAAAAAATGGGATGTTTTTTTTGCAGAAGAACGGATTGGTTGGCAACTTCAACTCTTACAAGAGAAAGGCATTGAACTCGTTGATCAAGATATGTTTATCGCTTTTATTAAAGACACCTTGCACGGCCATAATGTCGAACCTTCATTACTGCATGGCGACTTTTGGCGACGAAATATGGGCTTTATACAAGCGGTTCCTAGTCTGTATGACCCTGCTTGCTATTATGGTGACCGGGAATGCGATATCGCTATGAGCGAACTTTTCGCACCGCTTCCTGATGCTTTTTATACTGCATACAATCAACAATACCCCCTGCAAAATGGCTATGAACAGCGTAAATTGATCTATCAGCTATACCCTATTTTAAATCACGCTAATATTTTTGCCGGACACTATCTGACTGAAGCTAAACAACAAATTGATTTGCTGCTTAAATAAACTTTAAATTGCTGTAAAACGAATGTCATAAACGCAAGAACAGGACTATAGTGTAAATAGAACACGTTTATATACAGGTGCTAGCCGCTTGTTTAGCGGTTAGTGTGTAAGTTATATCAATCTTATTAAATTTGCGTTCATCACCATTAGATTACGATTTTATAAGATTGCAATTTAACGAATTCAGGCATGCCTGATTAAGGTAAAAGCTGATGAAAGACAACTTTTCTCAACGTATATCCTGCCCTCATTGTGGACATCATATATTCGTGGCATTAGATGCCAGCGAAGGCGACCAAGATTATTACGAAGAATGTAGCGCATGCTGTAACCCTATTCATTTAAACATGCACATTGACTACGCACACAACAAATTAGAATTACATGTTGACAGTGACGACGAGCAAATTTTTTAATTTGCTTGTCGTGCCAAATAGTTTTCAACCGTGTTTATAATTGTGTAAGTTTGTTGGTCAACCTCAATATTGAGTAGATTGCCTTCGCGTTGTTTATCTAAATTAGTAATCGCGAGAGTTTCAGGTATGAGGTGTAACCAAAAACCACGCTCATCAACCTCACCCACGGTTAAACTTGCACCATTTACACTGACAAACCCTTTATACAAAACATATTTTTGCCACTTTGGATCGATTGCAAGATGCATTTTGCAGTTATTTTGTTCATGTATAATAGACGTTATGTTTGCCATACAGTGAATATGGCCCGATACAATATGCCCCCCAAGCTCAGTGCCTACCGTTACGGAGCGCTCAAAGTTGGCCCAATGTCCGTTTTGCAATTGACCAAGGTTAGTCAACTTTAATGTCTCATCAATCACATCAAAATAAATAAGTGTAAAATCACTGTCCTGAAGTGCTTTAAATTCAACAACAGTCAAACAACAGCCATTAATTGCAATGCTGGCACCCATAGTCAGTTTTTGCGCATACTCATTAGCGACTTTTAAGGTTAACCTTAGTACCCCACCCTCGAGCTTTGTGTGTTCGACAATGGCTTGAGTTTGTATAATTCCAGTAAACATCTTGGCGTCTTCTTTTATTCGCAAAATACATATCTGCGATTTTTATTGATCTTTGAATAGATTACAATGACAACCTGTTTTTTTAGTTGTGTATTTTATGTCTTTTTGTAGTTGGGAAGCCAAACGGTTAATTTCTTTAGCCATCCCTGTATTTTTGGCGCAAGTGACACTGATATTAATGACGGTTGTTGATACCGTAATGGCAGGACAAGTGAGTGCAACGGATCTGGCTGCTTTATCAATCGCAACAGGTATTTGGAACCCCTTAATGTTAGCGCTTCAAGGTATCCTGCTTGCACTGACGGGAATTATTGCGCAGTTTTCGGGCTCAAATGACAAACACGGCATAAGCCATTATTTTCAACAAGGTCTATATTTAGCGCTGGTGCTTAGTGTCATTGGCTTAGGGCTTGCTACTTTAGCTGACAATATTCTCTCTCATTTAAATACAACAGCGGCGATTACAACGCTCGCTGAACAGTATATACATTTTGTAAAATGGGGCATTTTTGGCTTTTTACTCTTTAGTGTTTATCGCAATATCACTGAGGGTATGGGCATGACCAAACCTGCTTTTTACATAAGCTTAATCGGCTTAGCCGTTAATATTCCTGCTAACTACGTGTTTATACACGGTCATTTAGGTTTTAATGCGTATGGCGGTGCAGGCTGTGGTATTGCAACGGCGTTAGTTTTTACGGCGATGGCTATCACACAAATGATATACTGCCATTTTGATAAAAAAATTAATGCAAAGGCGTTATTAGCGAATTTCTCGTTACCACAGCCTGCCACTATGTGGACAATCACTAAAGTCGGCATTCCTATTTCACTGGCCACATTTTTCGAAGTGACACTGTTTGCCTGTATTCCACTGTTTATTGCACATTTAGGTGCTGTTGCTGTCGCAGGCCATCAAATAGCGGCAAGTGTAACCACTTTACTTTTCATGATGCCGTTGAGTTTATCTATAGCTATTAGTATTCGTATTGGTAATTTGTTTGGACAACAGCATTTCAAACAATTAAGAAGTGCGGTGAGTACAAGCTATATTTTAGCCGCTATTATTGCCTTTTTATTGGCGAGTGTGACTTTCTTTGCGCGAGATATTATTAGCCAACTGTACTCAGATAATCTTGAGGTTTTAGCGCTTGCCTCATCAATCATGGTACTTGCCTGTATTTACCAATTACCTGATGCATTACAAGTTTCTGCCAATGGAATTTTACGTGGTTTAAAGTATACCGCCCCAATTGGTTATATTACCTTCGTGTCGTATTGGTTGATCGGTTTTGCACTTGGATTCGTACTTGCTCGTACAGATTTAATTGTGCCAGCGATGGGGCCTCATGGGTTTTGGATAGGTATTATCGTTGGCCTCAGTGCTGCGGCCATCATGTTGATGTACACAGTTCATAGGCGATTTAACTATGCACCTTTTCAGCAAAACTAAGTCTTTATTTAAGCTCACAGTGTGTGCTGTGAGCCTTGTGCTATTTGGTTGCTCACCCTCAGCCAGTGATATAAACAAAACATATGCCGAAAGGCTCAATAATGTTCTAGCATTTAAAGAATTTGAACTCACTAAACCCGCGCGCATTGAGCCCGTTCATTTTGATATCGTTTCAGGCAGCGTTCACACCATTGGCATGTTAGAACTTGCGCAGTTACGTCAATGTGAACTCGCAACGTTAATTGCAGAGCATAATAATCAATTAGGTAAAACAGCCACTGCTGCGGGTGTGCTTAGCTATCAAATTGAATTTATTCAAGCCGCTGAAAAGTGCTTAGATACCCTATCGCCTGACAATCCGCTGTATACAAAAATTGCCCAAGCTTCTGAGCAAAAACAACAAACGCTCCCGCAGTATTTTGAAGCAATGATAACGAACGAAAGAGAATTCAAAGTTATTTGGCAACTTACGTCATCTAACTTAGATGAACACACGGCAGGCTTCACAGAAACCGAGCACGCTATGAGCATGTTCGCGATGTTAAACGAACAAATTAAAACCGGTGACATTAGTAAAATTGATACAGCGTCGCTTATAAACGCGTTAGAAGTATTAAATAAGTTTAAATACAACACCTTATTAGTGTCTGCCGTAAGAACACAAATTCATTATAATGAGCAACTCACAACGTTATTGCAGCAATATGAAATAGACGCACTCTGCCCTGCTAACAAAAATAAACAGAAAGCACAAAAGCTCAGTAATATTTTTAAAAAGTTTTATTTAGAGCAGTTACAACCCTATCAATCATTCTTAACAGGTAAACTCGAGTCACTGCTACCTTTGTACGAAAAAATATGGCAAGACCCAACGTTAGGTCATTATGTTGATAGCAGCCATGAAGGCAACATTCTTACACAGCTTAAATTTTCAGCAAAACAACACGTTACTTGGTGGCAAAACTTTTATAAGCAGTGTGAAATTAGTCCATTATGAATAAAAAAACAGCACTTAACACAAAAATAGCTAAAGCAGCTTGATTCAAGTAACCAGTCGCTATATATTAGCCACCGTTGTTTAGCCAATTAAACAACCGCTAAAATCAAAATACAACCGTAGCTCAGTTGGTTAGAGCACTACCTTGACATGGTAGGGGTCGGTGGTTCGAATCCACTCGGTTGTACCACGATTTATTGGATATTTCTTTATTGTACGACCGTAGCTCAGTTGGTTAGAGCACTACCTTGACATGGTAGGGGTCGGTGGTTCGAATCCACTCGGTCGTACCAATTCTCTCCAAAATTTTTACATAAAAATAATTAGCCTAGTTACGTAAAGCACACCCACTCTTAATGACCCGGTCCAGTGGTCTGTGGTGCGTATCCACTCGGTCGTATCAATTAATTCTCTCCAAAATTTTTTCATAAAAATAATTAGCCCAGTGGCTTAAAGCACACCCACTCTTAATTATATTTTCCCTAGCACTGTTGGTTATATCACGCTCACTGCTCCTAGCCCACGCCAGATACTGCAAGCTTTAAGCGAGTCGTAGAATAATTAAAAATCGCAATGACTCTGTTAGTTACCGCACTTATTTATCATTTAATTACTACATGAAGTAAACGGTAATAATGAAAACGAATTAATAAATAACGGTAAATGGCTTGTGTTATTTTTTAATCAATTTTTTAAATCAACTGTTGACGTAAACGAAAATTAGCACTACCCTTTTCTGGAAGCGCTTTCAGAAGCGTTTTCTTTTTCGTTATTTATGGTAGCGCTTCCATATTTATGAAAAGGCATATTTAGACAACAATAGCATGCACTTGCTGCGTGAATAACAATGATAAAGAACGAGGGAAACCTAATGTCAAGCCATAACTTTAAAAGAACAAAGTTAGCAACTAGCTTATCTTTGCTCTTAGGTGCAAGTACCTGTTTACCGGCCTTCGCAGAACAAACTGAACACAACAGCGACATTGAAGTTATTCAAGTTACTGGTTTTAAAGGTAGTATAAAAGAATCAACGCAACTAAAACGCTACTCTTCCGGTGTTGTGGATGCAATATCGTCTGAAGATATTGGTAAATTCCCAGACACGAATCTAGCAGAATCATTACAACGCATTACGGGTGTATCAATTGATAGAAGTAATGGTGAAGGCTCGAAGGTTACTGTGCGTGGTTTTGGTCCTGATTATAATATGGTTACCCTCAATGGCCGTACTATGCCAGCAGCTTCCTTACCAGCGGGAGGAGGAACACCTAACTCAAGAGCTTATGACTTTGCAAACTTAGCCTCTGAAAGTGTTAAATCAGTCGAAGTTTATAAAACAGGTAAAGCAAGCATTGCTTCAGGTGGAATTGGTGCAGCAATCAACATTAATACAACTCGCCCATTAGATAACCCTGGTTTAATTGCAAACGTGGGTGTAAAAGCAATGCACGATACAACAAATCGTGTTGCTGATGATATCACTCCAGAGATATCAGGTATTTTTAGTTGGACTGATGCCGATGCCAAATTTGGCGCATCACTCACCGCGAGTATGCAAAAACGTGATAGCTCTGCAACGGGTGCATTTGTCAACGAATGGCGAACAACAGCATACGATGGAACAATTCCACAAGCAGCTGATGACATTATTGTTGAGAACGCCCCTGCTATGGGCCAGTATTATTCAATGCCATCTGATCTTCGCTATACAATTGCGGACCGCGAAAGAACACGTACGAACGCTCAATTAACTTTACAATATAGTCCCGTCGAATCATTAACAGCAACACTTGATTATACCTATTCGCAACAAGACTTATATGAAGCACGCGCAGAGCAGTCAATATGGATGGATAACTATAAAACCCACCTAATATTTGACGATAATTCCGTAAAAACGCCTATTTATTACCAAGAAGAGCGTCGTGATTTATCAACTCGAGATATAGGTTTGGCTCTACAAGAGTTAAATCAAGTAAATAAAAATGACTCTATCGGCCTAAACCTTGAGTACTTTTTTAATGATCAACTCAGCTTTGTTTTTGACGCACATAGCTCAAAAGCAACAAGTGAACCCGATGCCCCCTACGGCAGCTGGGTAAATGCGGGATTAGGTGCCAATATAGTTGCAGGCCAGCAAGTTGACTTTAGCCGCGATCTTCCTTCGATGGTTATCAATTTTGATGATTGCTCGCGCACTAACCTCAACTGCAGTGGTGCTTTGGAACAAAGCGATGTAGGTACTTCTATTCTTGATAGTAACTTTGCTCGTCAAGAATCAACGGTCGATGAATTCCGATTACTCGGTAAATATGAAATAGAAACGGGCGTGATTGACTTCGGCATTGAGTCTCGTTCAATGGAAAGTCATTCATTACAATCTCTTACTCGAAACACAATGGGTAACTGGGGTATCGAAAACCCAGGGGAACTTCCTGATGGTTATTTAAACCCGACTAATTTTTTAAATGAATTTGATGACTACGATACCTCAGGATCATTTGATCAAGGGTTTACTGGCAGTGCATCTGAAATTGGTTATTGGGCTGCACAACAGTACGGTTTTAACTTTGCTGCTGACGGTGCATTCGCGACCAACCGAACAATAAAAGAAGAAATTAAAGCAGCCTTTGTACAATATAAACATCAAGGTGAAATAGGTGATATGCCATTCAACCTATTAGTGGGTGCGCGTTACGAAACCACAGATGTCACATCAACTGCTAATATTGATTTACCTAATGCTGTTGCATGGGAAGGCAATAATGACTTCAATGTGCGTTATGGTACAGATAAACAAGATTACTCTCTCAGTTCTGACTACAACCATTTTTTACCGAGTATCGATTTCGATATAAACGTGGTTGATGATGTAAAAGTGAGAGCATCATACAGCACCACGATCGCCCGCCCTACTTATGATAATTTAAGTTCTGCAGCGACTGTCGGCGTACCTACAGGTCCAAAACTTATTCCGGGAACAACGAATGCACCAGCATCAACAGGTAACCCGGGGTTAGTCCCGCTTGAGTCTGACAATTTTGATGTGTCTGTTGAATGGTATTACAGTGATGTTAGTTATGTATCTGTTGGTTATTACAATAAAAAAGTCGACAACTTTATTGGTTTAACACCCATGACACAAAACTACTATGACTTACGTGATGTCTCAGCTGGCCCTCGTGCACAAGCGGCCATTGCTGAATTACAAGCCAGAGGACTTGCAATAACAGATTCAAACCTATTCCAAATGGTGGCTGCAATGGAAAATGGGGTTGAATTTGACTCAATGAGCTACGAAGAATTCGAAGCCGCATATGATATATTGCCTAATGGTGACGATCCGTTAATGGAATTTACAGCTCAAGTGCCAACCAACAATAAAGACGCCAAAATAGACGGGTATGAATTAGCGATTCAGCACTTCTTCGGTGACTCTGGGTTTGGTGTTCAAGCCAACTACACCATTGTAAATGGCGATATTGATTTTAACGTTGCAGCAGATCCCACAACAACACAATTTGCATTAGTCGGTTTAAGTGATACAGCAAATATCATAGCCATGTACGAAAATGATAAATTCCAAGCGCGTATTGCCTATAACTGGCGAGATAAGTTCTTAAACAGTGCTGCACGATATGTTAACGAACCAGCATTCACAGAAGAATATTATCAAGTCGATTTTAATGTGGCATATAACTACAGTGAAAAAATGTCTTTCTTTATAGAAGGGATTAACATCACAGAACAAAATAGCCGCCAGCATGGTCGCTACAAAGCACAGTTATGGAATTTAGAACAAAATGGCGCGCGTTATAATGTCGGTATGCGCTATAACTTCTAGATACTATCTCTTATCGTGATGCATTTTTAGCCAGTCTCTTGATGCACAAACACCGTACGTGTTTCAGTGTGAACCACTGGTTAATTATTGCTCATGGTAATGAGAATTAGCTTTGTTGTCAGAGGCATATTTAGCTGAACCCTTTTTATGCCCGCAAGCCGTTCCTTGTTTGGAGCGGCTTTTATTATTTAAAGTAATGCTATGAATACACACATAAATAACATAGTCATCGTGGGTGGTGGCGCCGCAGGTTGGTTAACAGCGGGATTACTGGCAAGCGAACACCCTGATAAAAACATAACGTTAATCGAGTCAGTTAATATTGGGATCTCTGGGGTTGGAGAAGGCACATGGCCGTCGATGCGAAACACACTGCAACGCATCGGTATTAAAGAAACTGACTTTTTACGTCATTGCGACGCCTCGTTTAAACAAGGTTCTAAATTTATTAACTGGCAAACAGAATTAGAAGGCGATAATTACTATCACCCTTTTATGGTGCCTCAAGGCTATACCGAATGTGATATTCATGCGGCATGGCAATACCTATCCCCAGAGCATAAATACGCTGACACTGTAAACATGCAAAGCTTTGTTTGTCAGGCCGCTCTCGCCCCAAAGCAAGCCCAAACACCTGATTATGCAGCTGTTACAAATTATGGATACCACCTTGATGCACATAAGTTTGCTCACTTTTTAGCGCATCATTGTGTTAACAAGCTTAATGTAAAACACATTGTTGATGATGTACTGAATGCAAATAATGATAGTCATGGCTATATTCAAAGCGTAAATACGCTCAGTAACGCAGCTATTTCTGGGGATTTATTTATTGATTGCTCAGGTAGTGCAGGCTTATTAATTGCAAAGCACTACCAAATAGAGTACTTAAATCAGAATCACATTTTATTCAATAATTGCGCCGTCACGACCCACCTTCCCTATCAGGATCCACACGATAATATCGCGTCAGCAACGTTATCCACTGCGCAACAAGCAGGCTGGATATGGGATATTGGATTACCTACTCGACGGGGCATAGGATACACATTCAGTGATAAATATTGTGACGAAGCAACGGCAATAAAGACCTTAAAACACTATGCAGAGCAATCTATTGGCTCCAAACTAGCGGAGCAACTTGATACTCGAACGCTGCGCTTTACACCAGGATACAGAAAAGAGTTTTGGCATAAAAACTGTGTCGCTGTTGGTATGTCACAAGGCTTTATTGAGCCCTTGGAAGCGTCAGCTTTAGCGATGGTGGAGCTAAGTATTAGTATGCTAAGCGAGCAAATGCCGTCAAACCGCCAACATATGACTTTATTAAGCGCACGTTTTAATGAGCGCTTTAACTACCGCTGGCAAAAAGTCATCGAGTTCTTAAAACTCCATTATGTGCTTAGCAAACGTAATGATAGCCCATACTGGCTCGATAACCGCCAAACGAATACAATTCCAACCGCGTTACAGAAATTACTCGAATTATGGTGTTATCAACCGCCAAGTCGGTTTGACTTAATTGAAAATGAAGAAGTATTCCCTTCGGCTAGTTATCAATATGTGCTTTATGGCATGGGTTTTCACACCCGTTTACCCGCTCATATGAGCACAAAACAGCAAGAATTTGCGCAGCAACTGTGTAAGCTAAATCGAGAGCGGATTGGGCACTACTTAAAAAATTTACCTAGCAACCGCTTATTACTCCAACAACTATTAGCTAAGTAAGGGTTAAGAATGACAAATCACTTTACCAAACATGTCGTTATTGCTGGGGGCGGTACCGCCGGTTGGATGGCCGCAGCTGCGTTAGCTAAATTATTAGGCAATGAAATAACCATCACTTTAATTGAATCTGATGAAATTGGGACTGTCGGTGTCGGCGAGGCAACAATCCCCCCTATTCGCACCTTTCATAAGTTACTGGGTATAGATGAACAGCGCTTCATGACCCAAACACAGGCGACTTTTAAACTCGGGATCAGTTTTGAGAATTGGCACAAACCAAACAGTGACTATATTCACTCGTTTGGCATCACAGGCAAAGAGTGCTGGGCTGGCGAATTCCATCACTTTTGGTTACATGCTCAAAATCAAGGTGTTAAAGATGATTTTGGCGACTATTGTTACGAATTGCAGGCTGCAAAACACGGAAAATTTGGCTTCAACAAGCAAAACCCAATCAACTATGCCTTTCATTTGGATGCCAATCGCTATGCTTTATTTTTACGAGACTTTGCTGAACAACACAGCGTAAAACGCATAGAAGGAAAGATAGAGCACATCAACAAATCTGCAACGAATGGCTTCATTGAAAGTGTCACGTTAAAAAATGGCACCACCGTTTCGGGGGATTTTTTTATTGATTGCACTGGCTTTAAAGGCTTACTTATAGAGCAAGCCTTGCATACAGGCTTTGAAGACTGGTCACACTTATTACCGTGTGATAGCGCTGTCGCTGTACAAACAACAGGCTCAGATGAAATTCTCCCGTATACACGCTCAATCGCACACCAATCGGGCTGGCAGTGGCAAATACCATTACAAAACCGTACAGGTAATGGCTTAGTGTATTGCAGTCGCTATTTGACTGACGCGGATGCCACACACCTATTACTCAACAATATTAGTGGCGAGATTTTAACAGAACCAAAAGTCATAAAATTTAAAACGGGGCGTCGTCTAAAAGGCTGGAATAAAAACTGCCTCGCTTTGGGTCTCGCAAGTGGCTTTTTAGAGCCTCTCGAGTCAACCAGTATTCACCTTATTATGACCGGTATAATCCGCTTTATACGATTATTCCCGTTCACCTATATCAGCCAACATGCAATTGATGAATACAACAAACAATTAAAATCTGAACTCGAGAGCATTCGTGATTTTATCGTGCTGCACTACAGGGTAACCGACCGCGACGATAGTGAATTTTGGCGTCATTGCAAAACAATGGAGATCACTCAAACACTCAGCCATAAAATTGCATTATTTAAACAAACAGGGCGCGTTTTTTTAGATGACGGTGACATATTTCGCGTTGATTCATGGGTGCAGGTAATGCTTGGCCAAGGAATAAAGCCACAGCAATATCATCATGTAGCCAGCTTAATGAGTGAACAAGAATTAATGCAGTTTTTACACGGTATTAAACAGCAAATAGCACATCGCCTTGCGCAATTGCCTAACCATAAAGAGTTTGTAAGTAAGTATTGCTCACAGAACAATTAGTGTATTGACTGATTGCCATGCACTTTTTAGGCTCATATCGCATAGAGTCTGTATGCTGTGTCAGTACTCATACCTCGTTAAATATGTTTGGTAAGTATACGCGTTTTATAAGGTCATACTATTACAGCGAGTGTCAGCAGAGATGTGGAATTATTAATCGTTTTTTCTTTTATAAAGCAAGCAGTAACACTTGCTTTATTGTTTTTTAAAATGCAAAAAACACCGTATTAAACCCGTTATTAAAATAAACTATTGACCATAACCAAATTAGTCTCTAACCTAAATATGGAAGCGCTACCATAAACACGCAATATTTTGCGTGTTTTTTTGAAAAAACATGGAAGCGCTTTCAGTAGAAAAGAATTAGTCACCATTTAACTTGCAATTGTTCACCAAAGGTTTCTTTAAATGACTCAGCTCACGTTACCAAAAAACTCACCTATGCTTAGCAAAGACTTTATCTATGGCGTCGCTACGGCTTCGTTTCAAATTGAAGGTTCTGCGGATAAGCGCCTCCCCTGCATCTGGGACACTTTTTGCGCAACCCCAGGAAAAATCGCCGATAATTCGAATGGTGAACGTGCGTGTGAACATGTCATAAAATGGCGTGAAGATATTGCTCTCATTGACTCTTTGGGAGTGGATGCTTATCGCCTCTCAATTTCTTGGCCACGAGTCATAACCTTAGACGGCACTTTAAATCATGATGGTGTAAAGTTTTATACCGATATACTAGATGAGTTAGCACGTCGTAATATAAAAGCCTTTGTGACGCTTTACCATTGGGATTTACCGCAACACTTGGAAGACAAAGGGGGATGGTTAAATCGAGAAACCGCCTTTGAATTTGAACGCTATGTTGATTTAATAAGTAAAGCATTTGGTGATAAGGTTTATTCATATGCGACATTGAATGAACCTTTCTGTAGTTCATACTTAGGCTATGAAATTGGTGTTCATGCTCCTGGAATAAAAGGCCGTGAATTTGGCCGAAAAGCAGCGCATCACCTATTACTTGCCCATGGATTAGCCATGAAGGTTCTGAATAAAAATAGCCCACACGCGCTCAATGGAATTGTACTTAACTTCACCCCTTGTTACCCGGTTACTCAAAGTGATGCCGATTTAGCTGCCACAGCATTTGCTGATGACTATATAAATCAATGGTACATGAAACCGGTAATGACCGGAGCGTACCCTGACATTATAGAGCAGTTACCTGAGGCTCATAAACCTGACATATTACCAGGGGATATGGAAACAATTGCTCAACCACTTGATTTTTTGGGTGTCAATTTTTACACGCGATTACACTATCAAGCGAGCGAAACTGATTATTATGAAGAAATGCCTCACCAAGCACCAATGACCGATATTGGCTGGGAGATATACCCAAAAGCGCTCACTGAATTATTAGTATCGCTGCATGGAAAATACCAGCTACCTCCTGTTTTTATTACTGAAAATGGGGCAGCTATGGATGACAAGATGATTAATTCAGAGGTTCATGATCAAGATAGAATTGATTATTATAATAGCCACTTAAATGCTGTGAACGACGCAATGGAGCAAGGTGTTACTGTCTCGGGGTATTTTGCATGGAGTTTAATGGATAATTTTGAATGGGCAGAAGGATACTCAAAACGTTTCGGTATTGTTTATGTCGACTATGTAACCCAGCAACGTGTTATTAAAGACAGTGGCAACGCATACAGTCACTTAATTAAAAACCGCTAATAATAAAGATACCAATAATGATAAAAAACACTCTGCCCTTACATGAAAAAATAGGCTACGCAATGGGTGATGCGGGCGCCAACTTAGTGTGGCGTGGCGCATTAGCCTACTTAGCCGTTTTTTATACTGACACGTTTGGTATTTCAGCGTCTGCCGCTGCCCTCCTTTTTCTAGTCGTACGTTTATCCGATGGTGTCACCGATATCATTATGGGAATGATAGCTGACCGTACTCAAACGCGACTAGGAAAATTTCGTCCTTGGATTTTGTGGTCGACGCCTTTTTTAGCGTTATTCATGGTACTGTGCTTTACCACCCCCAACATTAGCCCAGTCGCAAAACTAATATACGCCTACTTTACTTATATCGGACTCACATTAGCTTACACAGTAAGTAATGTCCCTTATTCAGCTTTAATGGGAGTCATGACAGGGGGTGACCTAGAGCGGGCAAAACTCTCTGGATTCCGTTTTGCTGGAGCATTCACTGGTGGACTATTAGTGATGGGTTTTTTACCGGATTTAGTTGCTTACTTTGGCCAAGGAAACAGTGCGCAAGGTTATCAATACACTATGTATTTATTCGCTGCTTTACTCACAATACTCATGCTGATCACCTTTGCCAGTACGAAAGAGCGCGTTCAACCCGCTTTAAAAAAACAGACCTCATTAAAATATGAGTTATTAGATTTAAGTAAGAGCTTACCTTTTATAGTGCTTCCATTATTAGCAACTACGTTGTTTTTTTATTATCGTGAACTTTATTCAGGCCTTTTCTTTGCAGTAACAATGGGCTTAATGACAATTGTCATTCGTAAATTGCTGTCTCAAGATCACAGTAAACTCAGTGGCTCTCAGCTGGATATGGTGGACTTATTAACCAATAAACCTTGGCTTATATTATTAGGCATGGGCTTTTTAACCATGATGTTTAATGGCATAAAGTACGGTGTGATTGCCTATTACTTTAAATATTATGTGGGTAATGAGCTGATGGCCGGACAATATTTTATTGCCTTGTTAGTTGTCTCTATCTTTGGGGCTTTACTAACGGGGAAGCTGGCTGAAATATTTGGAAAACGCACTTTATTTATTCTTTCATTAATTCTAAGCGCCCTGTTTACAATTGCCTTTTTCTGGCTACCAAGTGACAACATCCCGCTGATCTTTGCTCTTGGTTGTAGTGCCGAGTTCTTTGCAGCCATGATGCCTACCCTGTTTTTCTCGATGCTCGGTGATAGTGCTGATTATTCTGAGTGGAAAAATAACCGCCGTGCTACTGGCCTTATTTATTCTGCAGGTACATTTGTGCAAAAGACAGGCGGTGGATTCGCCGGTGCGCTTGTTTTAGTCGTACTCGCGGGCTACGGCTATAACGGTATGGATGAAACAACAATCGCTCAATCTTTAGAAGGTATGAAATTGCTTATGAGCTGGTTACCCGCAGCGTTTGCACTTTTAGCGGCCGCACTCATGCTCTTATATCCATTAACCACTGAGATGACAGAAAAAATTACAGAAGACTTGGCAATTAGACGTGCAAGTCTGTAAATTAATCTACAAAGGTATTTATTAAATTATCATTATGGCAACTATTTATCAGGTCTCTGAGCTTGCAGGTGTTTCTCTTTCAACCGTCTCTCGCGTGTTGAATGAAAACGACTATGTAAGTAAAAAAACAAAACAAAAAGTGCTTGATGCAATGAAACAGCTAGGCTATCAGCCTAACTCTATTGCTCGTTCTCTTGCTTCAAACTGTTCAAATAGTGTTGGCGTGTTAGTCTCAGAGCTCGACGGTCCATTCTTTGGAGAAATGATGTCTGCCATTGAAGCCCAACTAAGAGCGGCAGGTAAGCATGTCATAATCACACCGGGGCACAGTGAAGAAGACAAAGAAAAAAATGGTTTAGAATTTTTGATCTCTCGAAACTGTGACGCCATTATTGCCCATGTTGAGGCTGTTACTGATGATTATTTAGTTGAGCTAAATAAAGGAAAAACCCCTATTTTCTTAATCAGCCGATATGTTGAGCAAATGAAAGAAAACTGCATAAGCCTTGATAATGTCATGGGAGGCTATTTAGCAACCAAGCACCTACTAGACTTAGGGCACCGCGATATAACTTATATAGCAGGGCCCTTGTTTAAGCCAGATGCAGCGGACCGTCTGACAGGGCATAAAAAGGCTCTAAACGAATACAATATCCATTTTGATGAGCAATCTCTGTACGTTGGCGATTTTAAGGAAACGGGCGGATACAATGGTTTAAAGCATTTTTTTGAAAATAAAAAGCAATTTACTGCCATCGTGTGTGCTAATGACGAAATGGCGTCGGGCGTGATGAAATGTGCGCGAGAACATAATTTTGAACTTCCTAAAGATCTCGCAATTATTGGCTTCGATAATGTTCATTTTACAAGTTATTTGTACCCTACTCTCACGACGATTGACAATCCCGTTGAACAAATGGGGAAAATGGCCGCTAATTTAGTTTTAAGAGATATTTATAAACAAAATCGTGCCGATATAGAACATATCTTTTCGCCCAATCTTATGATGCGAGACTCAACGCCAAGGTCAAATTAACGGTAACCCCTTGAGAGTATTATCTAATATAAATAAGTAGAGCGTTGACAACGTCTTCGTTTCTACTTGTTACATTCAACTAATATCTAAATATGATAAAGGAGATGTTGGTGTTTATTGGTGAAGTATCAAAGAAGACACAATTAACAGTCAAAACAATCCGATTTTATGAAGAAAAAGGTCTAATACCAGTACCTCTAAGACAAGGAAAGTACCGTGTCTACACAGACGATCACGTTGAAATATTAAAGCTAATTTCTGAAGCTAAAACCCTAGGCGTCACATTGTCTGAACTTAAGGGATTAATTAAATTTAAAGATTCAAAGGCTAACTGGTCAGAAATTAGTGAGTTTTTAGTGATACTAAAAGAACGTCTAACAGAGCAAATAAACGCAACCGCAGCAAAAATTACCAAAATAGACTCATGTATCAGTATAATCAATCAGCAAACACCTCTTGACTCTCTCCTTAACGAGAGAGTGTATGATGGACAAAAGGTCGCGATTACGAAATAAATCAAATCATTTTAAACAAACTGCTTATCCGTTTACTAATCGGTTAGTTTTTGAATTGGTATGTTTTTGAATAGATAAATTCGCTTTGTAGTCTACTCTTTCAGGCCCTTGCCTGCGTTGTTTATAAGTAATTTCTAACTATAAGGAATGACATGGAAAATTTAGCAAAAAATCTTTGGATCTTTAATGGCAAAAGTGTCACGTTTTTAGGCTTACCCTTTTCTACGCGTATGACCATAATCAAGCTTTCAAATAATGAGTTGTGGGTACACAGTCCTATCGAATTAACAGAGGCTTTGCAGCAGCAAGTAGATAGCTTAGGAAAAGTAACGTTTTTAATTGCACCTAACCACCTTCATCATTTGTTTTTACCACAATGGATAGATGCATACAGCGACGCTAAAGTTTATGGCACGCAAGAGCTTATAAAGAAACGCAATGACATTTCATTCAACGCATCATTAAATAATGAAACGTCATACCCTTGGTCACACGACATTGCACAGATATTATTCACCGGTTCAGCATTAATGGAGGAATGTGTCTTCTTTCATAAGCAATCTAACACCCTAATAGTCACCGATTTGGTTGAAAACTTTTCGGGTAACGATTTTAACTTTTGGCAAAAATGGCTGGCTAAAGGCGCAGGTATTTTAGCGCCAAAGGGAAAAACGCCGATAGACTGGCGCTTAAGCTTTATGTTTAATAAAACACAAGCGAGTAAACATATTAGAAAGATATTTGCCTGGGAGGCAGATATGCTAATTATGGCGCATGGTGAAATAATTAAGAAAGACGCAACAGACTTTTTGCGGCAATCTTTTAACTGGTTGGTAAAAAATAAATAGCCGCAGCTACCCGTAATGCAATTTTGCCAAGACCCCATACAAGTACATTAATATTTCACATTATAAATATTTGCTAATAAACACTCTTTATAATGAAAGCCTATTGACTCTCCACCACAGGGGAGACTTTAAAATAACAATTATTTTCTACCCATGAGAGGTAATTGTGAAAAATATTATATTAGTAAATGGCAATCCTAAAAAGAACAGCTTTTCATCGTGTATTACTGATAAATATGCACAGGCAGCACGCAAGTCCGCGAACATTCGTATTTTTAATCTACCCGAAATGGATTTTGATCCAAATTTAATGTGTGGTTATGATGATGACCAACCGCTTGCGCCATGTTTAAAGGAATTTAGCAAATCTCTTCATTGGGCTAATCATATCGTCATAATATCTCCTTTGTGGTGGGGAGGATTACTGGCAAAGCTCAAAGGGGAAACTGCAAGAATGATTCTTACAATGGACACACCCGCAGAGCTAGCTGCAGAATACGCTCAGTCATATTATCTGACGATGCCCAAACAACACAGGCTTAATTGATATAATAAAATTGGTTCATACTATGACTAAAGGCTTATATTAAAAAATACAGGCTATTATACTCTATGTTTAGCGTTGCTCTTATGAGGGAGCCCTGCTAAATATTCGCATATATTTAAACGGAATAATGATGGATTATATTAAAATTAATAAAGAGGCGTGGAACAACAAGACCCCATTGCACATTGCACATTGCATCAAAATTTTACAACCTCCCCGCATTTATAGAAGGCCAAACGTCACTAAATCCCATAGAACTTTCACTTTTGGGTGATGTTAAAGGGAAGTCACTTCTGCATTTACAATGTCACTTTGGCCAAGATACTTTGTCTTGGGCAAGATTGGGGGCTAATGTAACTGGCGTTGACTTATCATCAACGGCTATCGAACAGGCAAATAAACTCAAAGACTCTCTTGCTTTAAATGCGCATTTCATTGAAAGTGATATTTACCAGTTCGGTCAGTTCAATGATACACAATACGATATTGTATGCACGTCTTATGGGGTAATTAGCTGGCTGCCAAATTTAGATAACTGGGCACAGGTTATTGCCGATGCTTTGAAGGCTGGTGGTGAATTCTACTTAATTGAATTTCATCCTTTTCAAGGACTTTTTGATGGCTACAGTTACTTTCCTAAATCAACACCTGATATTGAAGAGGAAGGAACATACACCGAAAACTGCGATGGCACGAAATCCAAAACAGTCAGTTGGAGTCATTCAATAAGTGAAGTAATCAGCTCATTACTAAAAGCGGGATTAAGTATAGAAGCATACGATGAATACCCTTTCAGCCCTTATGATTGCTTTGATGGCCTAGAATATATTCCCCACGCTGGTTATCAACTATTACATAACGGGCAACAGGTTCCATTGGTTTTTTCAATCAAAGCCCGTAAGCGCTAATTAAATCTAGATAATTTTTAACAGAGGTATATATGGATATAAGTTTACTGAGTATTTTTATTTCTGTGGCACTAGCTCATTTCCTTGCTTTACTCAGCCCAGGACCCGATTTCGTGCTGGTAGTGAAAAGTGCACTAAAAGGAAACCAAAAGAATGCTATTGGCGTCGCCCTCGGAATTGCGATAGCAAATGCAGTTTATATAGGGTTATGTTTGATTGGTGTGGGGGCAATTTTATCAACGTCTGTTGGCTTAATGATCGCACTTAAAGTGATTGGTGGGCTGTTTTTAATGTATATCGCTTTTCACGCGTTGAAAGCACCAAAGAGCGCTTACAATAATGTTGTTATCGCAGCTCACAGCTCGGTTGCGTTTTCGTTCACCTGCTTTTGTAAAGAGTTTGCGACTGGATTCCTCTCAGGTATTCTTAATCCAAAAAATCTCTTATTTTATCTGAGCTTGTTTACGGTCGCGCTCACTCCAGAGGTTAGCATTACCTTTAAGGTGATTTTAGGTGTGTGGATGACCCTGATTGTTTTTATATGGGATGTTGCCATTATTTACATGCTATCCAAACAAAGAGTCAGGGAAAAATTTGTTAAAGCGTCTTATTTTATAGATAAAGTTACAGGTGCTGTTCTCGGTGTGATTGGTTTTAATATTGTAAAATCAGTATGGTCAAAACAGTAATGTGATAAGTATTAATCATCGTTGCTGCCACTCGCAATATACGCAGTGTCAGCAACTATTATCACGTCATTATTTAAATAAGCCCTTTAGATGTTTACTATAAGTACGGCTTACTTTTAGTGTTTTTCCGTTGTGTAGTGTTGCCATGTACTCAGAGTTACGCAAGGGATCAAGCTGTTTTACATACTCTAGATTGATGATCGTCGATTTATGAATTCTCAAAAATGCCTCTGGCAAGGTATTGCTTTCAAGCTCTTTTAGTCTGGCTCGCATTACATAGGTTTCCGTTTCTGTGTGGACACACATGTAGTCACCCGCCGCATCAATCCATAGAATATCTGCAAAAGGTATTATTTGAATTGGGCTTTTTGCATCTCTAATAACCAAGTTTTCATCGTCAAACTTATAATCTGACTGCGCTGATTTTTCAAATGTTGATTCTTCTGCTTTGTCTATTTCTTGTTGTACTTCTATTAATTCACTTTTTTGGTATAGCTTTACATTATTAACCACTCTGTCTATGGCCTCTGCTAGCCTAGTGAGTTTGACTGGTTTTAATAAGTAATCAATTGCCCTGACTTCAAAAGCCCGCACTGCATGTTGATGAAATGCAGTGACAAAAATAACAGCAGGACAGGTTTCAGGTTGAAAATGTTTTATTAATTCAAAGCCAGACTTTGATGGCATTTCAATATCTAAGAAAATTAAATCTACTTCATGTTCATTCAGAAACTGAATTGCGTCATCCACACTGCTTGCACTGCCTATGACGTTAATCTCAGCAAATTCTTCTAACCTAATACGTAGGCCTTCAATTGCACTATACTCGTCGTCAACTAATAACGTTTTTAACTGAATCATTTAATAAGACCATTAATTGGCAATGTCATACATACCCAAGCTCCACCAGATGAATGATTGCCTTTTTCTATCCGCTGAGCTTTACCATAAATTAATTTCAAACGTTGCTCGCAGTTTGCCAAGCCTATTCCACGTTTAGTACTCTCATTATGTGTGAAGCCTTTGCCGGTGTCTGAAACCTTTATTATTAGGGTGTTTTTACTCTTTTCAATTACGATTGTTATAGCCATTGTTTTATCAGCTGCCATACCGTGCTTGAGTGCATTTTCAACTAATGGCTGAATTAGCATAGAGGGAATAAGTAGCTCACTACACCCTTCTTCAACTGAGATATTGACAGATAGTTTATCTGCAAAACGACACTTCTCGATGTCTAAATATGTACGAAGAATAGCGATTTCTTCTTTAATTGTGACTTTTTCAAGCGGGTCGGTATACAAACTGTGTCGCAATAAATCACATAACTTTTCAAGCATTTTAACGGCTTCTAAGCTTTCCTTTTTTAGGATTAATGTACAAATCGCATTGATACTATTAAACATAAAATGAGGATTAAGCTGGTAACGAAGCATTTTTAGCTGGGACTCTTTTGCTAAATGTGTTGCCTCAGCCGCTTTTTGTGTTTGTTCTAAGTTATCTAAATAAATCTTAATACCATAATAAAAGGCAGTCCATGTCGACAACATTGTCAATGAGGCGGATGTCCAAGTACCAAAATCAAACCAGCTCATTGGCAGCCAAAAGTTACCATAGAACCATTGTAAAGTGACCCACTTTATTTGGGTCCAAATTAAGGTTGCAGAGATAACGACCACGATATGCAATGCTACTTTTAACTTAAATTCGAGTAAACTGAGATAGGTGAAAACCTTTCTTAGAAAAAGAGTAATTAAAAAGCCAAAGCACGTATCAATTATCAGGTGAGGGATGTGAATAGCCCATGGTTCATTACTGGGAACTTTGATCATGAGTTCGGTCAGAATCGCGTAAACTAGCCAACCGCAAATTTGAAATAACCAAAATAACTGGCTACGAGGGTTCGATGTATTCAAATCATTTATCCAAAAAGCAAAGCAGTCGGGCTATCAACCCCACTGCTTTGCTCCAAATTTAATTACTGCATTTTACCACAACAGCATCACTGTTAGGTTTAATCGTTAAACCAATGTCTGCGAAGGCGATACTCGCTTCGTTTGCTTCAACTTTCAAAACCTCAGTTATCGCTTTCGACTCAGTACCCTCAACGTTACAGCTTAACGGTATTGCTAAGGTATGCCATTTTTTATCACTCAGTATCGCATCAAATGAAGAAAAACTAACCTTCCTTAAACACTGTTTCTGAGAACACATAACCTGTAAATCTGTATGTTCACCGGGTGACTTATTAATTCGCATCTTCAGTGTTAAGTAACCTGACTGATACATCTCACTCATTTTTTCTGGTTTTTGATACGCTAAAGCAAATGTCGCTTTATCTGTTCCAGAACGCCAAATAAATTGTCGCGCATCTTCTTGATAAGATAAATTCACCGATTGCATCAACAAACTCATACCATCAGTACTTGTAGCCGATGAATTTTTGGTAATGACTTTATCAGTTTGGCCAGCTTGAAGAGTCCACACTAAGTTGTCAGATAAACTTCTTACAAACAACGCTTTCGAATCTGTACTTGCCACTTTCCTCGGTGTCGTTTTTTCGGTTAACACAGGTAAGTTAACCGTATCATCGTATGTTAAACCATAACCATACTCAAATAATGGTTGGTAATTTTCGTCGCCAATATTTAACGAATATTGGTCATCATATTTTGGCCAAGAAAAACTCAATTTCCCTGTGAAATCATACTGAATAGCGCCTTTTTCATTGGTTAATAAAATATCAGCAATACCTTCACCTTCTGACCCCGGTAACCACGCAGCCACAAAAGCATCTGATGCATTCAGCTCTTTATTTACCCAAAGTGGACGACCCGTTAAAAATACAGTAACAACTGGAATACCTTTTGCCTTAAGAGTCTTCAATAATGCTAAATCTTTTTTGGTTTCATATTGATACTCTAGGTACTCAATGTCACCAAACCATTCGGCATAAGGTTCTTCACCGATTACGACAATCGCGACATCAGGCTTAACAGAATAATCGCCAAATTCAGCAAACTCAACGTCACCACCCGCCTTTTCAATTTGTGATTTTAGACCCGCAAAGATAGAGGTTGCATTGGGGAAGTCATCATTGGTGTTGTCCGTTCCCTGCCATGAGACACTCCATCCACCAGCTTGCTTAGCAATATTGTCAGCACCGTTTCCGGCAACGAGAACGCGACTTTTAGCATTAATTGGCAGTACATTATTGTTATTTTTAAGTAGTACAAGAGACTTTCGCACTGCCTCTCTAGCTAACTCTCGATGTGGTTGAGCACCTAACCATTCAGGGTGTTGCGACTCAGGTCGTAATGAAGGTTTACCCTTTGCAAACACTCCCCATCTAATTTTAGCTCTCAGAAAACGTCTAACCGCATCATTTATTCTAGCCTCTGGTATCACACCTTCTTTCGCTTGCTTAACCGTATTATGATAAAAAGCTTCAAAGTGTTCAGGCACCATTATGACATCAACACCCGCATTTATGGCAGCAGCACATTGCTCAAGATCGCAGCCTTCAACAAATTTATGCGCATTCCAGTCGCTAACAACGAAACCATCAAAGCCCATTTGGTTTTTCAGTACCTCTGTTAATAAATACTTATCACCGTGGACGCGTTGACCATTCCAACTATTAAAAGAGGCCATGACCGACTGCACACCCTCATTAATAGCTGAAAAATAGCCCGGACTATGAATTACTTTTAATCCTTGCTCGTCGATAATGGTGTTGCCACGGTCTATACCGCGCTCTGTACCACCGTCACCAACAAAGTGTTTGGCTGTTGCAATTCGCTTGGTATTTTTCAAAAAGTCGTTGCCGATTTCTCCTTGGATACCAATCACCATCTCTGCAGCATATTCTTTTACTAAATCTGGATTTTCTGAATAACTTTCATACGTTCTCCCCCAACGGTCATCCCTTACTACAGCAACGGTTGGTGCAAAGCTCCATTCAATTCCTGTTGCTGCAACTTCTTTAGCTGTCGCTTGACCGATTCGCTTAATCAAATCAGTATCTCTAGCTGCGCCAAGTCCAATATTATGTGGAAACAACGTTGCGCCATAAACATTACTGTGGCCATGCATGGCATCGGTACCCCAAATAGTCGGAATAGCAATACCATCGACAGATGCGTCCATTGAAGCGAGATACATCTCATCAGCGTACTTTAACCACATGTCCATTGATGCACGTTTATTGCCATAAGGGGCCGTGTTCCCACCATTTAAATATGAACCGAAGCCATACTTACGCATTTGCTCAACCGTTAAATAGCCAATCTCTGGCTGAACCATTTGTGCTACTTTTTGCTCAATTGTCATCGTGGCTAGCAGTTTATCTATATGCTTTTCAACTGCAGGATCGCGTTTTAGTTTCGTATTAACATTTGGCCATTTTACACTGCCCGTTTCTACACCATACGACAATGGGCTATGAACAACGCCGGTTAAAAAGAGTGGGCAAAACAGTAACTTTAAAAATTTAAATTTAGACATCAAAAACCTATAAGAACAATTAATTACAGAGAAAATCAACGCGGTATGTATTCAATAAAATCGTAATATACCCAAGATGAAGCGCCATAATATTGACCTGGAAAATAATTTGCTTCGACAGAATTATCACCATGCCAATGATTAATCATAATTTTGCTATTATCGATGGGCCACGCGTAAGCTGGAATTTCATTCTCTGCTAAATGACCATCTCCGTTTTCTTTATACACCGTTCGGATCGTTTGCTCATGGCCATTGGCATCGAATAAATACCAGCGAATGGCATTGCTTGACCAATCAAAGCCAATAGTCAGCAAGTTTTCTCGGTAATCTAGCCCATACTGACTTAAGTCAATATCCTTTTCCCAACTTTGGTATTGACCACCTTGCGGTTGGTAAATCACATTTGTATGAACAACATTACCTAACGAAGGAAGCAATTCAATATCAATTTCTTGCCACGCTCGGCCAGGGCTATCCCACCACGATGTATAGGTAAAAATTGATGAAACAGTGCCCGCCACGTTGCCAGATTTTAATCTTCCCTGAACTTTACCGTACCCATAAAAATGGTTGCTTTGTAGTTCTGAACATGAGCCTTGTGCTAATGACAACGTTAAACCATGCTCACTGGGATTTAGTAAATCAGTTTTAAATGCGCAACCAAAGGGTGTGCCATTACTGCCAGTACGTGCAGTCCAAACAGAGCTATCATATCCCCATGAAAAATTATCTTTAAAATAATTAGCATTCGCGTGGGTAGCGACTAAAGTTGTGCAGCCCAATAATGCACTAAGAAACAGTTTTTTCATTGTTATGCCTTAAATAATTTGGCTCCCATATTAAAAATATGGGAGCGTAAAATAGAGGGGTTAGAATGAAAATCCAGCTCTTACACCATAATACCTAGGCATGCCAAAGCTGCCCTTAGGAATACCTTTGCTGGTATTGTTCCAGTATTGAATCGTCTCATCAGATGCATTATTGATGAACATTTCTACATACCAGTTTTTCTCTTTTGGCTCATATTTTAAAGAGGCATTGTATACAGCAAAGGCATCGCGGCTATCGTCTATGTATTTAGTCGCTTCGTCTGAAACTGCAAAGTCCATATCATCCAAATGCTTATCGAGATTCCACACGGTGGTATACGCTTTATCTTTCCAGCTGGCATTAAACCAACCATGAATAAATCCATATTCACCCAGATCAAAGGTATGTGTATAACTAATGTTAGCCGTGTATTTTGGCGTCATTGCTAAGTTATTACCTCTAAGGTTAGTCGTTAGCAATGTATTTTCAGGGTCTTTAGATTCTTCATAAGAAATATTAAACAAATACTCAGAATCATAATCCCATTTAGTGTGCCAATCTTCCGTAATTTTTGCCTCAGTCCAGGTCACATAACCAGTAATTCGCCCATTTGGATACGGTTTCCAGTCAAATTCAAACTCAAGACCTTTAATCGTAGAGCCCGGAACGTTTTGAGTATAATAAGCAATCACAGGCTGATTCTGAAAATCAAGAATTGGCTGACCATCTTCACCGATTACAGGTGCCCCATCCTCATCTTCAACAACAGACAAGCGCTCAACATTACCAATTGATCCCACTGACGCATACTGCATATCTGTATAATCTGTATAGAAAAATGCAGCTTTTAGGTTCAATGAATTATCAAAAAAGCTAGACTTTGCACCGAATTCCCAGGTCAGCACTTCTTCGGGATCAAATTTTGTTTCAAACCGAGTTACTTCACCCGTTCTATCATTAACCACTTCGTAAACATCACCAATACCACCCGCTTTAAATCCGCTTGCAAGGTAGGCATAGAGCATTGTTTCTTCGGAGATGTCATAATCTAAGCCAACACGAAAATCATGATGCTGCCAACTTCCTTTATTGTCGTTTTCAAAGTACGACGCATAAATAGACGGATCTTCATAATAATCGACAGGTTGATTGTTAAGCTCTGTTCTATTTAACCAACCAACAGCACAGCCATCAGCATTTGAACAACGATAGGTACGACCGCCTTTATCCTGCTTCGTTTCATCACTAAAGCGATAACCAAATGTCGCATGCAACTTTTCAGTTAATTTATAAGTGCCTTGGCCAAACAAAGCATACGCATCTGTTGAACGGTCTGGCTGGTCCCAAAATGCTTTATCATCCATTGGATTATCGTAATAACCAACTGTGGTTGTTTTTTCATGAAAATAATTGGCACCCACAATCCAAATAAAGTCACCGTATTCATCTGATTGCAGTTGTAATTCTGTAGAAAATGATTCTGCTCCGGTGCCATCTAGGAAATAAGTAGCGCCATCCCAAGGGTCTAAACCAACTTCGCTATCTTGTGCTGAAGACCTTTCCATATCTTCATATCCCACTAACCACACCAGATCATATTGATCATTTATGGTGTAGTTAAAGGTATTACGAAGGTATGTTATGTCTAGATTCAACTTTCCTGGCACATTAACTACGGCTTGATACGTGTTATCACTCGGTAGGAAATTCGTACAATCACCTCCCATTTCAGCGGGTCTTCCACGTAACTTATCGCAGTTAACTAAATCAAGGTTATTATTACTATCGTTTACATATTTTTGGAAAACGGTGTGGTTTGAAAAATTGCCATCCAACGGCTCCCAAAGTGTACTTATACGGAAGGAATATTCATCTGCATTATTATAAAAATCACTTTTATCTGCAGCTGTTAACTGACGAACTTTTTGAGCCTCAGGATCGGTTCCTGCGCCATCAATCCACCAGTTTTCTCTTTGTGTCACTGTTTGTCCAACACCTTGGTATGAATCTTCAGAGATTACAGGGGCATTTAAAACCTCATCAGAAAGTCGGCGCGTGTCATATTGGTTAGGGTCATAGTAACCCTCTAGGTAAGAGTCACGCTTTAGGCCTTTCGCTGAAAAACGAACTGCAAACTCTTCAGTTACTGGAATATTGATAAGGCCATCAATACTGCGGCTATTAAACTTGCCCGCTTCAATATTCAACTGCCCATATTGGTTTTCAAATTCAGGCTTGGCGGAAATCACATTGATACTTCCCACTGTCGAGTTTCGGCCAAATAAAGTACCTTGTGGTCCACGAAGCGCCTCAACACGGTCAATATCATACATCAGCGCAAGCGCACCTTGCATTCTTGGTGAATAAATACCATCTAAATGAACACCAACAGCAGGGTCCCCTAACTCAGTTAAGTTAGTTGAACGCACGCCTCGCATTGAAATAACAGGAGCAGATTGATCCGTTGCTGTAGAAATATCTAAGCTAGGCACCAAGTTCGCTATATCCTTTATGTTATTTACACCATTTTTTTTAAGCTCAGCCTCTGTAAGTGCAGTGATGGCCACCGGTGTTTCCATCAATTTGGTTTTACGTTTTGTTGCCGTTACTGAGATAATTTCTAACCCACTATTCTGCTGTTCAACGTCTTTAGACTTTGAATCTTGCTGATCATTATTCTGTGCATATACCGGTAATGAGCATGCTAATGCGACAGCGATAGCAACAGCTTTTTTATTTATTGTGTGCATATTCGACCTTTTTAATGTGTGTTCTAGTGTTAAAGTCTTTACGTTTAATTAACAGTATCTAAAGGAGCATTTTTCATTACTAGTCAAATTCGGCAAAGCGAGTTTCAAACAATACAAAGCGAGACTGGATTCAGATAAAAGAGGGTTAGCGACAGAATTTAGGTTTTCTAACGCGTAAAAAAAAGGGGGATAAACGGGGGCCATTGGGCTTTTAATCATTGCGAAATATTCCTAACAATTTTATTAAAAACCCAACGTTTTGACGTTACTTAAGTTGATTGAGAATGAGTTTTTCGGTGTGGCTCAATAAGTCAAACCCGCCTATTTCACCGTGTCCGGGAACCACTCTTCGTAATTTTTTGTAATCATTCTTCAACTGCTGAGTAATTTTCAGCCATGAATGAATATCTCCATGGGCCATATTCCCTACAGAGTTAGACTGTAATGCACGAACCGCACAGCCTGCGTATAAGATACGTTTATCTGGTAACCATACCATTATATTATCCATCGCATGACCGGGGCCTGGGAAAAACACATTCAATGAGCCAAATTTCACCTGTGCACCGACTGTTGCAAGTTCGGCTATCACATTGTTTGGTACAGCAGTCCCTTGCTCTATTGTCAATTGCTGCGTCAAAGGGTGAGAATACACTTTGATACCACGCGCTTCTAATACATCAACCCCTGAAGCTCGGTCTGCATGTGCATGAGTGACAAGTGCCTTGGTTATCGGCAAGTTTATTTCTGTGTTAATGACGCTTAATAACTGTTGTGTTAGTAACTCTCCCCACGCTGTGTCGATCAGGGTTAAACTTTGCCCCTCCCTGACAATCAAACCATTCGAAGGGAATGTTGTCCCGTTAGGATAAACATAAAAAGAGGTATGCAACCAAACGCCTTCATCTATTTTCGTGATAAAGACTTCATTCTCAGCGTGTATATTCGCTAAACTACTTTGAGTAAATACACCGCAAACAACAAAAAATAATACACCCAATATCCTTTTAAATATCATCATAATTCCTAATCTTCTTGACGTTATAATATTATAATTTTTTACGTGATCGTTTTGTACCAAAAACAACGCTAATTTTAAAAGTGGACTCAATTTACTCGATACGAATGCTCGCCCTAGTTCAGCCTCTGATAGCAGTGATTAAAAACGGGTGCATCGGCCCTTTATTCCCTGCTTTTAATTCTGCCAACTCGTTTAAGCGTATATTCTATTTACACGGTTACTTTTCGATGTTGTATATTTGCAACAAGAGGCTAAGCTTTATATACATAACAAATGCTTAGAAAAAATATGAAATTATTAGTAATGCTCTTTTTTTTCTTCTCTACTCAAGTGGTTGCAATGCTTACACCCGTGACCTATGAAAAAGATGGAGAAGTCATTACCAAAAATGCGGTACGCTACAAAGACGGCTATGGTTACAACGTAAATGCCGAACATGTATTAAGACTTGTTACGCTTGATTGGCCACCCTATATCGATGAACACCTATGTAACAAAGGCTGGCTTTACCAGTTTACAATTCAATCTTTGCTTAAAAAAGGCTATGGCGTCTATATCGGCTTCTACCCATGGGCACGAGCAGTAAGGGAGGCAGAGCTTGGCAAAGCAGACATCCTTTTTCCTGAATACTTTATTGAAAGCACGGTTATTTCAGATAACTTTTTAGACAAGACACGCAACGAGTTATTAGCTCTCAGCCAACCGATTCCTGGTGGGGATCTATCATTTGTTGCCTTGAAAGGAAACCAAATTCGTTTTAATGGCGACCTAAACTCTGTTAAAGACCAGGTAATTGGCGTTGTCAGATCTTACAAAAACACTCAGCAACTTGATGAAATGATTGATAATAAACAAATTGACACCATCGTTGCAAACAATGAGTACCAACTTATCCACCTACTACTAAGCAATCGCGTTAGTCTCATTGTTGCAGATCTTGAAGTGCTTAAAGCCAGTGTTTATAAATCAGAGTTATCGATTAATGGCAAAAGACAAATAATTGAATCATTGGTTGCGCTTGAACCAAAACTTGAATACAAGCCCCTCTATTTTTCTATTAGTAAATCAACACCGCACTGGCAAAAAGTACTGAAAGATTTAAATGACGAGATCAAGCAAAAACGACAAAGCGGCCAATTTGAAAACTTCATTAAAAAGATGAAACAGCAATGCTATGGAGTCGAAAAAGCGGCATGAATGCCGCTTCTTAACTTAAAATAATGATTCAAACGTACCATCAGGGAACAAGATACCGGGTGCCCCCCTCACAGTAGTAACATCACCAATCTGGGTATCTCCAAAATAAAGTCCACCACTAAAATTACGTCCTTTTTGTTTCAAATCTAACCATCGGCCATCAGCACCTTTGATAACCGCGTTTACATTATTACCAACAGTTCGTAGGTTAATATCCAGTGCTCGGCTATTCTGCTTGATAAATATATCTGTATTCGTCAACTGCGCTAAAGCAGTTAACTTACCAACAAAGCCAAACTCAAAATCTGTAGCACCATTTAGTGGCGTGCCTAAATGTAATGCGAAAACAAGATTTTCAGTTTCCTCATTTATAAAAGGCGTAGCCTCAATAGCCTGAAGATTAAATGATGTTGTTTTCGATGCGGTTGAAAACTCACCATCAAGATCAAAGTCAGATACAATAGTAAGCAACTCTTCAAACGGTGACACAAAGCGATTAAGTGTCAAGTTTAGGTTTCCTACAAGTTCGCTGTCTTTTTTTACTAAGGTAATATCTGTATTAAGAGTCCCTTCACCAGTAGAGTCCTCACTTAAAATTGTAAAGGGATCATCCGTTCCATCAAACGATAACAGTAACTCACTAACATCAACCAATAACTGAGTCTCATTGCTGCTCATTTGGGCGCTCATAACGCCTGTTATTTGATTTCCTAGTAGACTACTAATCCGCCATTGAGGAACGTTTATATCCATATTCACATCGATGCCATCGTATTGCCCTGAAATTGACCATCGATAAGGGGAATGTTGATACTGCACTGTAAGACCATTTACAGTATAAAGTCCTGGTAAGGTATCATCTGCGGGCGATACATTTGAGAGTACATCAAATAGTACATTTGCTAATGCAACTACAACCGACTGTGAATCATCATCCAATGCATTCGTGAAGCTATTTAAATGTGACGACAACTCAGCGCTGTATTGTTGTTCTTGTAACCTTACGACGCCGATAACATTACGAATATCATCCAATAATTCGCGCGATTGAAGTATGGGAGGTTGTTCATCTAATGCTGAAAGTTCAGAAACCTTGCCTAATCCAACTAAACGTTGCTTTAAATTCCCCACAACCGTTTGAATAAGTTGATTTCCTTTTACATTCAATAAATTTTCACGAATATAGCGATTTGCATACTGCGCGTACTCAGGGAAGCGTGAAATTTGCGCCTGGCTTTCAAGTTCAATAAGCTCAGGTTGCGATAAGTTTGCTTCTAATTCAGCCGCACGCTTTAAAATGACTCCAAAACTTAACGCGTTAGTTAATAGTTCAGCTTCTAATGAATCATTCAATTGGCTATGTGTTAAATGATAAAATGGAGTTGCGCTAACGCTCTGTGATGTAACATCTAACTTTTGAGCGCTAATTACGGCACTGACTGGCGATAAAAAGAGCCTATTTTCACCAGGAGCTGCAAAAAATGACGCACTGTAATCTAACGAAAGCGGTAAAACTTCTTCAAAATCAATTTGACGATTTGCGTTTATGTCATCAGGATTGTCACGATACGTTCTGCCGCACCCTTCATAACTTGGACACAAAACAAAGTCATCATTTGATACAAACTCAACTGAATAATTTGCTAGACTCGTTAGTGAGATATCTAAACTATTGAGATCTGAAGTTTCAAACGTTTGTCGTTCACCACTTGCGTTATTTGTAAGTATCAGCGTTCCAGCATTTGACTGCCATGGCGCAATGTAGAAGTTTGCTGTCGAGGTAGTTTTAATCACGACTTGTTCGGGTACGATGTTTTGCTCTGATGAGCCTCCGCATCCTACCAAAAATAAAAAAATGCCTAAGGGCGCTATTCTTTTTACCATGCTTTATCCTTAGAAATTCACTCTAACAAACCAATTCAAATTTGCATAATATGCTTCGTCTAAATCTAAGCTATCAGTTTGCAAAGTTAACCCTATATATTCATTTTCGATTCCGACTAAAAATGCCTGGCTGTTACTCTCATATCCACCAAGTAGTTTCCATGTATCTGCAAAATGATAGCGTCCAGTTACTTGAGTAAACGTGTCACTTTTTATTTGTTTAGCCATTAAATGCGCAGAGAATGCGTTGTTAATACGATAATTTAATGATGCTTTTAGCCGTACTGGCATTTCAAATGTATGATCAACCTCATGACCATTCGCTGAGGTAGTAAGCCTTATTGTAGGCTCAGTAATGATGCTACCACTCTCACTTTCAGTGAATGGCACTTCGGTTGTATAGCCTTGAACAAAACCCGCCTCTTTATATTCTGTTTCATACGCGAGGTCTTGGGCTTGTACATTCAACTCTAGCTCTGGTGTAATTTGCCAATTAATATTTAGATCGAAGCTATAGCCTAAACCGGTCGGGTTTTCATCTGAAGTAAATCGCTTAAAAAGTAGGTCCTTAGAGTAATAATAATCAACCTCCAAAGCTCCTTGAATTTCATCACTAAACACCGTGCCATCGACCTTGGCGTCTTGGAAATGTGCACTTGAAAAAATGGTGATTTTGGGGGTAATTGTCAGCGCATTATTATCTAAAAATTTAAAATCATAAGCGACAAAAACACCATTAGTAGTTGCTTGTTTGCCGTCTAAAAAATAACGATAATCACGTTCTTCAAACGGCAGATCATTTTTTTCTGTGTGTAAGTATCGTGCGGTATCAGGATCAAATTCAAGCAAGTAATCAAATCGACTTTGTACACCCACTGTATAATTTCGGGTTTTAATACCTAACTCAAAAATATTGAAAGTAAACGCACTATCTCCGCTTTTTAAAGGAGCATCAAAGTCATCTATAAAAGACTTTACAGGTTGAGATTCAGTGTAAACTTCTGCATCTAGGGTGGTGAAAAAAGTAGTTGGCTCTGCGGCAGCTGTAAAGGAAGAAAATAAAGAGCTTGTTATAGCCATAACAAGTAGTGTTTTTTTCATAGTTTATCCACTTATTATTATAAAGGGGAGCAAGCTCCCCTCTTTTTTATACTGCGTTATTACTTAGTCATGTCTAAAAAACTAATATCAGTGTAGTCAATAACTTCACCATCAATATATTCTATAGAGATACCATTGGTAATTTCAGTCACTGTACCAAACTTCATCATTTTCCCTGAATATAATGCATCAACAGAACCAGAGAAGTCAGCACTTTCAACAGCACTGAGTGACATCATATAAGCAATATCGTTATGAAGCTCTACGCTGACCATGTATGTTTCCATCTCATCAACAGCACTGTCTAAGCCAATCATCGCCGTAAATTCAGTGTCACCGGTCATACCTGATGCTTTAATATTAGCAAGACTAGTTAGATCAGAGCCTTCTAAACTTAACATCCCCGTAAAGCCAGAATCGCCATCAGTTACTTGAACTCGAGACCATGCTTCGATAGTTTCAACTTCACCATCCACTAATGTATCTGAAGATATCTCATCGTTAAATTTAACAATCAAACATGAATCAGATAAATCTGCAGCGATCTTACCGTCTTTTACATCAACACAATCTTGCGTTGCTTGCGCTGTATCCTCAAGCGTTTCAACGATAACGGTGACTCCATCTTCGGTGGTAACTGTACCACCAAATGCGAACACAAGTGTATCTGTTTCAATAACACCATTAACACTGATCATTTCAGATGTTGTGTCGTTAGACAACGATAACTCTAACGCATCTTTATCAAAGCTGTATGTCCATTCAGGGAAACGAGTAGACTGTACATTGTCGGCTTCGTCACCTAAGTCCCAAGCTTCTGTTAGAATGTCGTAGATTACTTCAGCTTTATCAAAAAGTGCTTTACCGCCTGACTTCGTAAGAATCGTTGCTTGAGTAACAGTCTCTGTTCCCGCTTTCACGTCGACTAATACTGTGAACTTAGCAATTGCATCCATAGCAGTATCATAAAGCGCTTGTGCTGCTAATAGTGCATCATCTGCGTTTTCTGCATACATAGCGGCTGACTTAAGTTCAGCTGCTGCAGTTTCGAGTTGCGCATCTGCCATTGCAATATCATCAGCTTCAGTGGCGACTTTCTTGAATGCTGTGGCAGCATCTGTTGATAAATTAGACGCAGAAATTGAAGCCGCAGCTTTCATTTGCGAGTCTGTTGCAGCCGCTATTGCTTGTTCTGCTGCCTCTAAAGCCGCAGTCGCACTTTCAAGGTTTGATACATCAGCAGCTTCAACGGCGATCATCGCAGTAGCCATAGTTGTATCAGCTGTCATTGCAACCGTTGCGGCTTCAAGTGCAGCAGCTGCTGCAGCTACCGCATTCGCTTTCGTTACTTCAAACTCTAAACCTAATGCCGATACCGCTTCATCTGCTCGTACAACTTCAGCTTCGATACCTGCAATCAATGACACAACGTTGTCGTATTCCTGTGCTACCGCATCACGGACACTTGCAGCTTGATCTGCAAGTTGTTGGTAATCACTATTTTTAGCTGCAAATGCCGCAGCTGCTTTCGCAATACCATTCATCTTAGATTTAACTGATTTTAATTGCTTCTGCCATACCGTGTAAGTATCAACATTACCATTTAGTAAATATACCGCTGAACTATATGCTATTACTTGCTCATTGGTCTCAAGTCCTGCATCACCTAATTCAGTAACATCGGCAAGTGACGCTTGCGCAGTATCAATAAGAGCCATCACAGCATCTAGATCAGCTTGGGCTTCAATCACTTTTTCATTTAGTTTTTGTGCAGCTTTCGAATCAAAGTCATCCCCAGCATCACATTCTTCACCAGAACAACCAATCTTACTTAGCGCATCTTTTACATTCTTAGCTGTTTCTTTAAGCTCATCATCAGCGCCTGCTTTCTTAGCGTCTTTTACTACTTTTTCAACAGCTTTCGTTGCTTTCGATTTTAGTTTTGCGATAGCGTCAGGGTCCGTTATACCTAAGCTTTGAGCTACCGCGGCAAAAGCTTCGTCAACACCTTCACCTGTTACAAGGGCTGCAAAAATTAAACTCGTATTAATTACCGATTGTTGTAATGCCGCAGCAACCGCTTTGACAGTATCATCATCATTATCGGCGACTTTGCCATCAGAAACACCTTTAGCAAGCTGTGACATCAGTTCATTAAGCGAACCGTTTGTACCCGTGCCAGCCATTGATTGTAGAGATATAGCAGTTTGAATTAGCGCTAATGTACCCGCGTCTAATGAATCACCGTCTTCAAGTTCGGTAAAATCTACCGCACCACCTGTTGAAATATCAGCTAACAAGGCTGCAGCCTCAATGGCAGTATCAGGACCAAGTAGTTGAATTAATGTTTTTAGACTTGCTTGAGAGATTGCGTCTTCAGAAATTGCTTCACCGTTACCCGCACCTTCAAGTAGAAGCTCTGCAGCAATACTGGTAAACAACGTTAAATTAGCAAAATACTGAGTTGACTTATTTTCGCCGTCAGCATAACTCATACCACGAACAGATGCCGCTGCAGCAGGAGCACTTATAAATTTAACAACTTGCAATGTTACATCGTCTTTATACCACTCGCCGAAATCGATGTTGCTATCACCATTGTTTTCCATGCCCGCTTCTTCTGATACACCTGGTGCTGTATCGTAGTCGCCACATCCTGTGAAAGAGTCACATTTGACCATACTGTCATCACCTTCAGATGAGGTTGTAACTGTGATATATAATGGTCCAGTAAAATCATCTTCAACAAATAGTGAGTAACCACCATTCATTGCCGTTAAAACTGACTCTGGGTTTGCAGCAAGAACTTTTGCTTTTGCCATCGCATCAGCTTCAGCTTGTGTGTTAGCAGTTGCTGTAAACGATTCGTCTGCAGAAGCTGCTAAACGAAATGCAACCGGTATCATCTCTCCTGCATCATTCATCGTTTTGACAACGACCGCTGCGTTTGATAATGAGCCTTTTACAGCTCGACCTGTTACTTCTGTTCCAAAGCTTGCAGAAGCTGAACCTTCAAATGTTTGAACCGGCTTGACAGTTTCTTTTTTATTGTCGTCGTCAAACCAATTACAACCCGTTAACCCAAGTGATAAAGCAACAGAAGCTGCTATCGGGGTAAATTTATTAATTCGCATTGTCGTTATTCTCCTTAATGGCTACTTCTGTAGCTTAGCAGTAATAAAATACTAGGTTACAATTTATTATCAAACATTAATTAAACGTAACCAAGAAACTATGCAGGCATAATTCCTTTTTATGGCGTGACAAAATAACGGATGTTTATGACATTCATAAGAAAATGGAATATAAAATACAGAAATACACAGAGTATTTCATCTAAGAAATAAAAAATAAGACATTTATTTTCATTAGGTTACATAAAAACCCTCCGTAAATTACAAAAAAAAATGTGAATAACTAAAAACAGTGCCATAAGGCGTTATCCCTGTTTACAATTATTCACATTTACAATGTAACTTTTTGTAACTGAAAGCTGTTAAGCTGGCACTCTTACCCACCCTTCCATGAGTACTCGCGCACTGCGGCTCATACTGGCTTTTGTTACTTGCCAATCTTCACCAACTCGTTCTGCTGCGGCTCCCACTTTTAACGTACCCGATGGGTGCCCAAAATTTACTTCATGGCGCTGTCCGCCACCTGCAGCTTGATTTACTAAGGTGCCGGGTATCGCAGCTGCTGTGCCAATAGCAACCGCTGCCGTGCCCATCATGGCATGATGCAGTTTACCCATCGACATAGCACGAACGAGTAAATCAATACTGTCGGCTGTTACTTCTTTTCCACTGGATGCATGGTAGCTTTTAGCGGGTGCAACCCACGCAACTTTAGGTGTATGCTGGCGTGCTTTAGCTTCATCTACGTGCTGAATTAAACCCATTTTTAGCGCACCATAGGCGCGAATTGTTTCTAGCTTTTCAAGGACTGAAGCATCACTATTGATAGCATCTTGAAGCTCAGTACCGTCATAACCGATTTCACTGGCATTAATAAATACAGTAGGAATGCCCGCATTAATCATGGTCGCAGATAGTACTCCAACGCCCGGAACGTCGAGTTCATCAACGAGATTACACGTTGGGAATAACGCGCCTTCACCATCAGCCGGATCCATAAACTCAAGCTTTACTTCGGCTGCAGGGAATGTCACACCATCTAGTTCAAAATCACCTGTTTCTTGAACTTCACCATGGGTAATGGGGACATGTACAATGATGGTTTTACTAATATTTACTTGCCAAACTTTAACTTCTACAACGCCGTTATCTGGAATCTTGCTGGCATCAACCAAGCCATTACTCACCGCAAATGCGCCCACTGCAGAGGTTAAGTTACCGCAGTTACCACTCCAATCAACGAATGCCTTATCGATAGCAACTTGACCAAAAAGATAATCAACATCGTGATCGTCCTTGCTGCTCTTCGATAAAATAACGGTTTTACTGGTGCTTGATGTAGCTCCCCCCATACCATCCGTTTGTTTACCGTATGGATCTGGGCTACCAATAACACGCAGAAGTAAATTATCGCGTGCTTCACCTGCCTCTTGGGCAGGTTCAGGTAAATCAGTTAAATTAAAGAACACCCCTTTACTGGTGCCGCCACGCATATAAGTAGCAGGCACTTTAATTTGTGGTTTAAAGGCCATAATTAATGCTCCTCAGACTCTAAAAAGTCTTGAGCAAAGCGCTGAAGTACACCACCAGCTGAGTATATTGATACTTCTTCGGCTGTGTCTAAGCGACAGGTCATCGGTACTTCAACCACCTCACCACTTGTGCGTGTAATGAGCAGAGTTAATGTCGCACCAGGTGTTGGCTCGCCTTTAACGCTAAAGGTCTCACTACCATCAATGCCTGATGTAGTTCGTGTTGTGCCCGCTTTAAATTCAAGTGGTAACACACCCATACCAATAAGGTTTGTGCGGTGAATTCGCTCAAAGCCTTCTGCAGCGATAACTTGTACACCAGCAAGACGAACTCCTTTTGCAGCCCAGTCACGTGATGAACCTTGACCATAATCAGCACCCGCCACAATGATGAGTGGTTGTTTACGCGCCATGTAGGTTTCGATAGCCTCCCACATACGGGTCACTTTACCTTCAGGCTCAATACGAGCATAAGAACCTTGCTTTATTTCACCATTTTCTTTAACCATTTCGTTCAATAGTTTAGGGTTTGCAAACGTTGCACGTTGAGCAGTTAAGTGATCCCCTCGGTGAGTAGCATACGAGTTAAAGTCTTCTTCGGGTAAGCCCATTTTAGCAAGGTACTCACCCGCAGCACTTGATGCTAAGATTGCATTGGAGGGTGATAAGTGATCAGTCGTAATATTGTCACCTAATACAGCTAATGCACGCATATCAGTTAAACTACGCTCACCAGCCAATGCACCTTCCCAATATGGCGGGCGACGAATATAAGTGCTTTGCGGACGCCATTGATAAAGTGGGTCGTTGTCTTCACCATAATCAACACTTAAATCAAACATAGGCTCGTAAACCTTTCTAAATTGTTCAGGTTTAACGCTTTGTTTAATCACTGCATCAATTTCTTCATCTGATGGCCATAGATCCATTAAGCGGATTTCGTTGCCGTGTGAATCGATTCCCAATACGTCTTTTTCGATGTCAAAACGAATAGTACCTGCAATGGCATAAGCAACCACTAAGGGAGGTGACGCAAGGAACGCTTGTTTGGCATAAGGGTGAATACGACCATCGAAGTTACGGTTACCCGACAACACAGCAGTTGCGTATAAGTCACGGTCAATAATTTCTTGTTGAATTTTAGGATCAAGCGCGCCACTCATCCCATTACAGGTTGTGCATGCAAATGCCACAATGCCAAAGCCTAACTTTTCAAGCTCTGGTAATAAATTGGCTTCTTCAAGGTATGATTTAACCGCTTTAGAACCTGGTGCCAAAGAGGTTTTAACCCACGGTTTACGTGATAAACCTTTCGCGTTCGCATTGCGCGCAAGTAAACCAGCAGCAATCACGTTACGCGGATTACTGGTATTAGTACAGCTCGTAATTGCTGCGATAATACATGCACCATCAGGCATTAAGCCTGCTTCATTTTCAACAACCCCTGTGATCCCTGCTTTAGCTAGGTCACTGGTTGCAACACGACGGTGTGGATTAGATGGGCCCGCAATATTACGGCCAACGGATGATAAATCGAACGTTAAAACACGTTCATATTCAGCCGTTTTTAAACTATCGCTCCACAAGCCAGTTTCTTTTGCATAGGTTTCCACCAGCTTAACTTGCTCTTCTTCGCGGCCGGTTAGACGCAAGTAATCAAGTGTGTTGTCGTCAATATAGAACATAGCTGCTGTGGCACCAAATTCAGGTGTCATGTTTGAAATCGTTGCACGGTCACCTAACGTCAGTGCATCAGCCCCTTCACCATAAAACTCAAGGTAAGTTGAAACAACTTTCTCGTTACGTAAAAACTCCGTGATCGCAAGTACGATATCGGTTGCAGTAATGCCTGGTTGTGGTTTACCGGTAAGTTCAACACCAACAATATCAGGTAAGCGCATGTACGAAGCACGGCCAAGCATGACGCTTTCAGCTTCAAGCCCGCCCACGCCCACAGCAATAACGCCTAATGCATCAACCATAGGAGTATGGCTGTCTGTGCCGACTAAGGTGTCTGGAAATGCAACGCCATCACGTTTTTGAATAACTGGCGACATTTTCTCTAAGTTGATTTGGTGCATGATGCCGTTACCCGGTGGAATAACATCAATGTTCTTAAATGCCGTTTTTGTCCAGTTTATAAAGTGAAAGCGATCATCGTTACGACGATCTTCAATGGCGCGATTTTTTTCAAACGCATCGGGTTCAAAACCTGCGTGTTCTACTGCTAACGAATGGTCAACGATTAATTGAGTAGGTACCACTGGGTTTACTTTCGCAGGATCGCCGCCTTTAGCGGCAATTGCATCGCGTAAACCGGCTAAATCAACCAGCGCTGTTTGGCCTAAAATGTCATGACACACGACTCGTGCAGGAAACCACGGAAAATCTAGGTCACGTTTACGTTCAATTAATTGCGAAAGTGCATCGTTTAACATTTCAGGTTCACAGCGGCGAACTAAGTTTTCAGCTAATACGCGTGATGTGTAAGGAAGTGTGGCGTAGCTGCCTGGCTTAATAGCATCAACAGCAGCGCGAGTATCAAAATAATCAACGCCGGTGCCTGCTAATGGTTTTCTATATTCTGTATTCATGATGACTCTACTTGTACTTGGTGACGATGAAGGAAGTTGGGCTTGTTTTTAGTGTTTTTATGCCCTTTTATAAAAGGGCGGCTTAGCCGCCCCTGTCATTGGTTTGATTGGTGTTATTAACGCTCAGTAATTGGCGTATAGCTTCGTGCTTCTGGGCCCGTGTAATCAGCGCTTGGGCGGATAATACGGTTATTAGCACGCTGCTCTTTAACATGAGCAGTCCAACCTGTTACACGGCTCATCACGAAAATAGGCGTGAACAACTTCGTTGGAATGTCCATGAAGTGATACGCTGATGCATGGAAGAAATCAGCGTTACAGAACAATTTTTTCTCGCGCCACATAACTTCTTCACAACGAACAGATACCGGGTATAACACAGTATCACCCACTTCTGCTGCCAGTTTTTCAGACCATTTTTTGATGATCACGTTACGTGGGTCAGACTCGCGGTAAATGGCATGACCAAAACCCATAATCTTATCTTTGCGCTCAAGCATGCCCATTAATGCTTCTTCAGCTTGATCGGCGCTCGTAAAGCTTTCAATCATATCCATCGCAGCTTCGTTCGCTCCGCCATGTAGTGGACCACGCAAACTACCAATTGCACCTGTCACACATGAATGAATATCAGACAAAGTTGAAGCACACACACGCGCTGTGAATGTCGATGCATTAAACTCGTGCTCTGCGTATAGAATGAGCGAAACATTCATTACTTGCTCAAATAATGCCGATGGCGCTTTGTCATGTAATAAATGTAAGAAATGTGCGCCAACCGAATCATCATCTGTTTCAGTATTAATACGTACACCGTCATGACTAAAACGGTACCAGTAACAAATAATGCTTGGGAATACAGCGACCATGCGGTCGATTGCATCATTGGCTTCACTAAAATCTTGCTCCATTTCTAGGTTACCTAGCATAGAGCAACCCGTACGCATAACATCCATTGGGTGTGCATCTTTAGGAATGTTTTCTAGTACTGTTTTTAGTGCGTCTGGTAAACCGCGAAGTGTTTTTAATTTAGCTTTATATTCAGTAAGCTCTGCGGTTGTTGGTAATTCACCGCGCGATAGTAAAAAAGAGACTTCTTCAAACTGGGCTTTATCAGCCAGTTCACTAATATCATAACCACAATACGTTAAACCAGAGCCTGACTTACCTACTGTACACAGAGCTGTTTCACCTGCTACTTGACCACGTAAACCTGCGCCGCCTAATGCTTTATCTACCATGAGTGTTCTCCTTCAATGTTGTCGTTATGATTTTTTAGCTGAGAAAAGGTTATCAAGTGTATTTTCATATGAGTGATAGTCTAAAAACTCATATAACTCAGCACGTGTTTGCATATTATCGATTTGGCTTTGTTGTGAGCCTTCGTTAAGAATAGATGCATACACGTTAAGTGCTGCTTTGTTCATGGCTCTGAATGCACTTAATGGGTAAAGCACCATTTCAACACCCACTTCACTTAACTGCTCTTTGGTATAAATCGGTGTTTGGCCAAATTCTGTGATATTCGCAAGGATTGGCACATTTAACGCTTTCGCAAACGCTTGATAATCGGCTAAATCATGAACTGCTTCAGCAAAAATTGCGTCAGCGCCCGCTTCAACACAAGCTGCTGCACGGTCGATAGCTGCATTTAGGCCTTCTTTTTGGAATGCATCAGTACGCGCCATAATGTAAAAATCGCTATCCGTTTTTGCATCAACCGCGGCTTTAATACGGTCAACCATTTCATCTTTAGAAACGATTTCTTTATTTGGACGATGACCACAGCGCTTTTGTGCTACTTGGTCTTCAATATGAAAACCCGCCGCGCCCGCTTTCGTCATTTCTTTAACTGTACGCGCAATGTTAAATGCCCCGCCCCAGCCTGTATCGGCATCAACAAGAAGCGGTAAGTCGGTAGCGCTGGTAATTCGACGAATATCTTCAAGTACGTTGTCTAGGCTGGTCATGCCTAAATCTGGCATGCCGTATGATGCATTAGCCACACCAGCGCCTGAGAGGTATAACGCTTGGTGGCCTGTTTTTTCAGCCATCATGGCACAATACGCATTGACAGTGCCGACCACTTGCAGTGGCTTATTGTTGGCTATCGCCTGTTTGAACTTTAATCCTGCTGACATTGGATAACTCCTATCTTTGAACGGTCACAGCTCTTTGGCTGTGTCTAATTTTTAAAATTAATCTGTGACGGTTTGACGACAACTCGGCTATTTTTTTGCCGCGTGTAAATCAAACTTAGTCTGTATATTGGCCTGAGAAGCGCTTATATGGCGCTTCATTAGCATTTCAGCTAACTCCCCATCATGATTTTCAATGGCATTAATAATTGCAAGATGCTCATCAAAAGCCTTTGATACGCGAGGCCCCGCCATGCCCATTTGTACACGGTACATACGGATTAACTGATACAACTCATTACATAAAAGATGAATTAAGTGTGCGTTTTTAGAGCCTTTGATTATGCGATAATGAAAATCAAGGTCACCCGCTTCTTGGTAGTAAGATTCACCTTCTTTGACACGTTGTGTTTGCAAGTGTTGATTAAGTAACTGCTTTAAACCTTGCACTTCTTGTGGCTCCATATTGTCGGCAGCTAAACGACACGCAAGACCTTCAAGCGCACTACGAACCTGATACACTTCAATAAGTCGCTCAGCAGTCAGTGCCACAACACGACAACCCACGTTTGCTTTACGTTCAACTAAGTAGCAACTTTCTAAACGATTAAGTGCTTCACGTAATGTAGCGCGACTAACGCCATAACGCTTCGCAAGTTCAGGCTCAGAAATTTTACTACCCTGTTCAATAGTGCCTTGAACTATTTCACGGCGCATGTCGACAAACACTTGGTCTGACGCTGTCGTTATCGTGATATCGTTATAGTTATCGTTGGCTTTTTGCTCTGTCATAGTCACTTCTTTAAACGTGCTGAATTTAGATTGTCGACAATTAATAACGTCACTATGCGCGCTATCGTATAAACTGTCAACCTTCAGACCATGAAAACAGGCTAAAAAAACAGCTAAATGTCGACATAAAGTGATATCTTTTGAAAATATTGACCATAAACAGTGTTTATAGGGGGGGAAGTGTCGACAGTTTAGTCATACGTGTAAAACTATAAAAAAGTCCCCCGTACACATCAAAAATGATATGATCAGCACATTATCACGTGACTTGAGAGCCCTTTCGTGGACGCTAATACATTTATTCCCGATTCATTTATTGATGATGTAAAAAGCTACCTTCCTGCACATTTATCCCTAGACGATTTTATTGCTGCCTGTAGGCGCCCGCTCAGACGCTCTGTACGCGTTAATACATTAAAGATGTCTGTTGAAGAGTTTCAGCGCCAATGCGCACGCAAAGGCTGGGAGTTAACGGCCATTCCGTGGTGCGAAGAAGGGTTTTGGTTAACGCGACCAAGCGAAGAGGAATCCGCTCTTGCCATAGGCAATACTGACTTGCATTTAAGTGGCGCTATGTATGTACAAGAAGCAAGTTCAATGCTCCCCCCGGTTGCACTTAGAACAGAAGTACAGCACAGCGATGCGGTACTTGATATGGCGTCGGCGCCGGGTTCTAAAACATCACAAATTGCCGCCATGATGAATAATCAAGGGGTTTTAGTCGCGAATGAATTGTCGTCATCACGCTTAAAAGTACTGGCTGCCACACTTAAACGCATGGGCGTGGGTAACTGTGCGCTGTCACATTTTGATGGTGTGATCTTTGGTGATTACATGTATGAATGCTTTGATAGCATTTTACTCGACGCACCGTGTTCTGGTGAAGGCACCGTTCGTAAAGATGCAGACGCCCTTAAAAATTGGTCCATTGAATCTAACATCGATATTGCAGCGGTTCAAAAAGCACTCATTAAAAGTGCGTTTTATGCATTGAAGCCTGGCGGTACACTCGTTTATTCAACCTGTACCCTAACCCCACTTGAAAACCAGCATGTTTGTCAGTATTTATTAGACACATTTCCTAACTGTGTTGAAGTACAGCCACTTGATTGTTTATTCGAAGGGGCAAATAAGGCGACAACCCCTGAGGGCTACTTACACGTATGGCCACAAACATACGATAGCGAAGGCTTCTTTATCGCAAAATTCAAAAAAGTAGCCTCAGTTGATAACCCGAATCAAAAAGTCAAAAAAGGGGCATTTCCATTTACGGCGTTTGATAAAAAACAAAGCCAAGCATTTATGCAAACAATTAAAAAACAGTTCGGTCTAAAATCACTGCCAGGCAGCTTAATGCAGCGTGACAAAGAACTTTGGTTATTTCCTGAATCCTTTAATGCACTTCAAGATAAAATCAAATATTCCCGCTTAGGAATCCAAATTGGTGTGATCCACAAAGGGGGTGTGCGCTTAACGCATGAGTTTGCCACAGTATTTGGCCAATATTGCGATAAAAACACTTATGAAATGACAGCTTCTCAAGCAAATGATTACTTCAATGGTAAAGATATCCGTCTTGAGAAACCGGTTCAAGACAATGGTGAAGTTGTGTTATTGCTGTGTGGCTGTCCCGTGGGTTTAGGTAAATGGCAAAAAAATAAAATTAAAAACTCTTTACCACGCGATCTCGTGCAAAATACCCAGTTGATAACATGGGTATAACATGCGAATAAACGCTGTATAAACACGGTTCTACTTTGGGTAAACAAAGGTAACAACTTGATTTTAAATCAGTATAAAATTTGTACATTTATAGTGCAATTTTCATCTCATTAACTACACTTAAAAGTACTTTCTACTTCTCCCTACTGAATTTAGAAGGTGTTTTTTTAAAGTTAGCGCAGGCTCGCAAGAGCCACCCCCTAAGCCCAGAACAATGCGGATTCGTTCTGGGCGTTTTTTATTCAAAAGTCGCATAGCCAAACATAATCCTTTTTGATTTCATTAATAAAATAACTAAAAAGGATCCTCCATGTTAAAACCGCTGTGTGTATTACTTCCCGTTTTTATAAGCTTCCAAAGTATTGCAAAAAACAGCCAATACGAAGGCTTTAGCTATCCTAATAAGGCAAAGAACGCCATTAGTATTTCCTTTGATGATGCCAGACACAGTCAGGTAGACACAGGGTTAGCACTATTAGACAAGTATCAGGTTAAGGCCACCTTTTATGTCTCCCTTTTAATGTCAAAGAACGCGTTGAAAAATGGCAAGTGGCAGTAAAGTCTGGGCATGAGATAGCGAACCACACTACCAGCCATTTATGCACCGGCAATTTTGAGTGGTTGCGTAAACAGGGGGTTTCTCTTGAGCAAATTACGCTCAAAGGCATAGAACAAGATATTCTAAAAGCGCAAGACTATATCAAGCATACGTTGGGCATTGAACCAACCTCGTTCGCATATCCGTGTGGAAACACATTTGTAGGGCGTGGTGCTAACACAAAAAGTTATGTGCCTGTTATTGCCAGGCACTTCGAAACAGGTCGAACTTGGCTAGATGAAACCGCCAACAACCCTAATTTTACCGATTTTACTCAGCTTACTAGCTTAGCGATTGATGGCCTTACCTTTGAACAAATAAAAACCATGCTTGAGCAGCACCGTACAAATAACAGCTGGATTATTCTTGCGGGGCATGAGGTGGGTAAAAGCAGTCAGTACACCACAGACAGCGAAGCACTTGAGAAGCTTATCGTGTATTTACAAAACCCAGACAATGGTTTTTGGCTTGATACCGTGAGTAACGTGGCTAAATATGTAAAAGCTAACCGACAAGAAATTGATTAATGATCATTTAAATCAAATTCAGTAATTTGGTTATCAGCGTGAATAAGCTCATACTTTGCAAGCAACCCGTCATTAAGTTCAATCAAGCTGATAGCCGCATTACTTACAAGGTATTTTTGCCCGTCGCCTTTAGTTTGATGTTTATCAACTTCCATCTGCCAGCGCTTAGTAAAAAAATTAAGGGGACTTTTCGGGGCATATAAAATTGAATCAAGCTTATCGAGTACGTTAATAAGTTTTCGCGGGAACTCATTTTTAATACCACTGGCCGTTAATTGCCAAATACGGTTTTTATGTTTCCCAAAGCGCTTTTGAACAGAAAAACAAAATGAATAATGGACATCGCCAGAAAGAATTAATGTTTCTTTCGGTGTATCTTCACGCCGAAATGTATCGAGTAACTTTTTAGCAGAGCCTTCGTGAGCCATCCAGTTTTCAACATCAACTAATAAAGGCTGACCACAAAAATTAAACATAGCCTGAATCGCTTCTATTGATTTCACCCCAAATACGGGCGCTGGAGAAACGATAATAACCTTATCATGCGAAAGTAAACTTTCTTCAAGTTCGGTTAAGCGTTCCCAGTCGAGTAAACCTGAAGGCTCATTAAAGTTTTGCTCATTACGCCAGCGATGGGTGCGCGTATCAAGCACCACCACTTTAGGAATGGTATTGAGCTCGTAATGCCAATAATTGAAATTGAGGATCAGCTTATCGAACTCTTTGAACTGCCATGTTTGGCCGTCAAAGCTTTTTGTGAACGCAGATAACAAAGACAGCGTTTTTTCACCCGCATCATTACCAATTCCTTGCATTAACCAATAACTTATTAAGCCGTTATTAACGATTCGTCGGCTGACTGGGTGTTGATAGATAGCGTGCTCCCACCCTGCCGTTAAATTCCAGTCATCTGTAACATCATGGTCGTCAAACATCATCAGGGTTGATACATTAGCAAACAACCGCTGTGTTTTATTCAACCCATCCGCAAAGCCAAGGAGTGCATCCTTTTCAAGCTGAAATTGCGTGGCTTGTTTAGGCGGCAGTGTTGGGCAATCTGTCTGTGCAAAATCAATTAGCTGCCACGAAACAGCACTAAAGTTAAGTATATAAAGTGCAATGAACTCTTGAAAATGTACTAAATGATTTTCAGCTTTTAAACTAGAAAAATGAGGCTCATCTTTTTTAAGCCAATAACCGACTCCCCATTTGCTGCGATTTTGCCAAGGCACTTTAGGTAAATAAAGGTGGCGACTATAAAGCTGTTCGCTAAAACAAGCGGGTAAATTGAGCTTAAGCGGCGGCTCTTTAAAGATCCCAAACAGCGTTATGATTTTTTCTATCGCCAGTAACATCGGCCCTGCAACATCATCTGCGTATACTTGATCACCCGATAACAAAAGTAAATCAGCACCCGCGCTTAGCGATTGTCGCTGCTCATTTTGCCACGTGTCGGCTGCCACCAAACTATCTTTAGCAGGATGATGGGGGTTACGGCACGAACCATGTAAGATTTTATCGAGTCTATTAGGAATTACAAATGCAGGAAAATCGGCACGTTCGTAGCAAAATGCAGATAAATCGAGGCTTTTATCACGATCATGAAGTGAATAATAGATCAGTGAATCAACCCCAAATGGCTGTGAGGTTGGTAAAACAATGACATAGTGAAGAAAGAGAGCCTCGCCTAATTGAATGACCTCATGATGACAGGTAGATTCAAGGCCCTCAAACTCAATTCTATAATCACTATTTCGGGTTGTTACAAACTGAAAACAAACTTGATGAGGATCTGCACGGCGTACCATAGGCCCCATAATAAGTTGAGGTAAATTTGATACGCCGGTCATTGTTAAGCCCTTTTTACTTGCTTAAACAGTGAATAGAAATTATCTGTCGTGGCGTTAGACAATTCGTTAAAAGTAAGCCCTTTTAACTCAGCAATATAATACGCAACGTCTTCTACATACGCGGGTTGGTTTGTTTTTCCACGGTATGGTACAGGAGCTAAATAAGGCGAATCTGTTTCGATTAAGAGCCGATCTAATGGGATTTTCTTCACAACGTCTTTTAGTTCAACGGCATTTTTAAATGTGACAATGCCTGAAATCGAAATATAAAAGCCCATATCAATCGCTTTCTTAGCCATATCCCAATCTTCAGTGAAACAATGCAGTACACCACCACATTTTTCAGCATTATGAGCGCGCATCAGGTTAATTGTGTCCTCACGCGCATCTCGAGTGTGAATGATAAGGGGTTTGTTAAGCTCATTAGCAACGTCTATATGCCCAACAAAGCTCTCTTGCTGAACGATATGCGTTTCTTTTGAGTAATAATAATCAAGACCTGTTTCACCAATTGCAACGACTTTATCGTGAGTAGCAAGGTTGATCAGTCGATGTTTATCAAGTGCATCTTTTTGATCAAGAGGGTGTACGCCACACGAAGCGGATACATCTGGATAATCTTTAATTTTTTCAAGCATGCTTGGAAACTGCTCCAAAGTCACACTAACACATAAAAAGTGTTCGACTTGCTTTGCACGTGCGTTTTCAAGTACTTGGTCTAAATTAAGGTCGAGTTTGTCGAAGTCAAGACGGTCTAAATGACAATGAGAATCTACAATCATGGTACTACTTTTTTACATGGTATACGTCGGATTGTCAGAGTTTAACATAGTACCCAGCAGTTTTTCGATCTTGGCATTTAAATTGGTTTTATCGTCGATAAAGCTTATACCAATACCTGGCGGATTCGAGCTTTGTGCACCTTGTGGGGTTATCCAAGCAACCTTCCCAGTAATTACGTCATCTTCTAAAGCATCTGGTAATGTCACTTTTAAAGCCAATGAATGCCCCATTTCAAACCGCATATTAGTACGTACAAACAAACCACCATTTTTTATGAAAGGCATGTAACAGCGATATAATTCTTCTAAATCTTCGATATCTACTAATAATTCTTGCACAATATGTCCTAATTATGGCTTTCACGTAAAGAAAACGCTAGTTGCGAAATGGCCAGCGGCATATTCAAACCAAGCACATGTGAGCTGTTATAAATAAACTCAGAAATTGCAGATTGCGCTTTTTGATAGCTGAAAAAATCCATTCCCAATACTAATTGCGTTTTTAGATGCTCAGTTAAAAACAAAGTAAAGACATTAACCAAACTTGTATCTTTATTCAGTATGTCGACTAACGCACTGAAATTATGGCTGTCTTTTATCTCAGTTGCAAATTTATAGAGTGTATCAATAGACTCTAATTGCTGTTCATTTTGCCATTGTTCTACAAGGAGTGGTTGTTGCGAAAACAAACCTAACCAAGAATAATTAGGAATATCTAGGGAGGCTAACCATTGTGTCGTAGTTTCTATATTAACTTTCACTTCGTGCACAGCACAACGACTGAGTATGGTCGCAGGTAATTGCGCGATTTGTTCACAGGTTAATAATAGGTAGCGGTGTAAACTTGGCTCTTCAAGCGTTTTTAATAGCGCATTGGCAGCGGCTGTGGTCATTTTATGGCACTGCTCAAGTACAACCACCTTATTACCGTTTTGAGCAGCTGAATGGTTTATAAAATCGGTAATATCACGAATTTCATCAACACCGATCGTTTGCCCGTCTACTTTAACCACCCGTTTATCGGGATGCGTGCCTGCTTGATTTAACAAACAACTTTTACAATGACCACAGGCAACCAAATTATTGGCTGAGGCACATAACAAACCATCAGCTAACTGCTCTACTAAGCGCTGCTTGCCAACCCCTTTATCACCATTAAACAATTGCGCATGGTGAAAACGATGCTGAGAGTAGCTCTGTGCTAACTGCTGTTGTAAGGGTTCAAGCCAAGGCAATGGCATATTATTTTAAACTCTCAAAAAAGGTATCAAGTACCGTGGTGATGGCAGCATGCACTTCAGGCATCGCTTTATTTGCGTCAACAGTTTGAATACTGGGATCATGTTCAGCAAGTGCCAAATAACGCTCACGTGTACGTTCAAAAAAGCCGAGCGCTTCTTGTTCAATTCGATCAAGTTCTCCGCGTCCCTTCGCACGTGCAAGTCCCACAGCAGGGTCAATATCTAAATATATTGTTAAGTCTGGCTTTAAGCCTTTTAAAACCATATCAGCCAAAAAAGAGAGTTTTGATTGCTCAATACCACGACCACCCCCTTGGTAGGCTTGCGATGAGAGATCATGACGGTCTCCCAGTACCCAGGTCCCTTTATCGATTGCAGGTTTAATAACATTCGCAACAAGTTGAGACCGTGCAGCGTACATAATAAGCAATTCTGTCTCACCCGTTATTTGCTCTTCATGGGCCTGTTTTACAATGTGACGTAGTGCTTCCGCCACAGTGGTACCACCTGGCTCACGTACATTAATAAATTCAACCTGCTTGTGCTGTAGGTAAGCTTGGCACACGGCGATTGCCGTTGATTTTCCAGCCCCTTCAAGACCTTCAATCACTATAAATTTCGCTGTCATATGACTCTATTCTGGTTATTTGTTTAATTGGTACTGCTGCACAGCACGATTATGCTCTTTCAATGTTTTTGAAAATTGATGGCTCCCATCGCCTTTCGCCACAAAATAAACATACTCTGACTCAGGCGGATTCACCGCTGCAAGTAATGCCGCTCGCGATGGCATGGCAATCGGCGTTGGCGGCAGCCCTTTAATTTTATACGTATTATACGGTGTGTAAGTGGTTAAATCTTTACGTTTAATATCACCATCAAAGTCGGCTCCGATGCCGTAAATTACCGTTGGGTCTGTTTGTAAGCGCATATTGCTCTTTAACCGATTCGTAAAAACAGCCGATATTAAGGGCCTTTCACTTGCAAGCCCTGTTTCTTTCTCGATAATTGAGGCAAGTATTAGTGCCTCATACGGTGAGTTCAAGATTAAATCGTGTGCTCTATTTTGCCACGCATTATCGAGCTCTGTTTGCATTTTAGAGTAGGCACGCTTTAATACACTGCTGGCCGTGTCTTCACTATGATAGTGGTACGTATCAGGGAATAACCAACCTTCTAAATTTTCATCTTTATTGCTAATTTGCTTTGCTAAATTCTCTTCATCAAGGTCTTGCTTTAAATGAGTTTGCTTAGCAATGTTGGTAATTACTTCTCTCAGTGGTTGCCCTTCAATAATAGTAAAACTAAAGCTGACTTGAGCGCCTTGATTAATGCGGCGAATATTATCGATTACAGAGGTAGAATCAAGCTCATACAAGCCTGCTTTTAAATCCGTTAAGGTCGGGTCTAACTTTGCAAGCACCTGAAATTTAAAACAACTGTCAAGCCATTGCTTACTTTGCCACTGTTTGCATAATTGATTAAATCCTGTTCCGCGGTCCACTTTAAACAGAGTGCTGTTAGTAACATTTAATGGCATACTCAATGCTGCTTGAAGTTGTTGATAGCCAATACCACAACATAGCAATGCTAATAAAAGCACGCTAACAATGACTTTTATCACACATTCTCCTTGGCAAACTGGGTCGCTAATAATGCTTTACTTCGAGTAATGTCAAACTGTGTATCCATAATGGCTGCAACAGGCACAACACCCATTAAGCTATTACACATAAAAACCGCATCCATCGCTAATAACTCTTCAACGCTAATTTGTTTAAACTCAATTGCTAACTTAGCACATAACGATTTTAGGTAAACCCCAGTAATCCCACAGTTATTTAATTGTGGCGAAAAAATCTGTTCATTTTTTATCGCAAATAAATTAGCAGCAGAGCTTTCTATTACATTGTCATTAATATCAAGCACCACAACATCGTCGCAATTAAGTGTGTTCATTTGATTTTTAATGAGCACTTGCTCGAGGCGGTTTAAGGTTTTTAAACCGGCAAGCACAGGCTGATGTGCAAGTTTAATACTGCTTATAGCGAGTGAAACCCCCTGCTCTTGCCATGTTTTATAATGTGCAACAGCAGGTAATACCGTGATAAGAACTTGAATCGAAGGCGCTTCAGGTAAGCCGTAACCTCGGCCGCCACTGCCGCGGGTAATAACAATTTTTAAAATGCCTGATTGCATATCGCCTATGGCCTGAAGCGAGGCATTTTCTATTGCCATGAAATCTAAAGTTGGGAATGCTAAGCGCGCTGCACATTCTATTAAACGGGCTTTATGTAATGGCCAGTGCTCTATACTGGCATCATTAATGCGAGCCGTCGTGAAGAAGCCATCACCATAGTTAAGACCACGATCTTGAAAGCTGACCATGGTGTGGTCGTTGGTTATAATTATTGTTTGTTTAAATTTACTCATATAAAAAAGCCCAGTTAAACAACTGGGCTCTTCTTAATTTAGTCCGTTGTTACCGGCAATTATACCTTTTTAAATAGCAACGAGCCATTAGTACCACCAAAACCAAACGAATTACACAGTGCATAATCCAATTTAGCGTCACGTGCCGTGTGCGGTACATAGTCTAAATCACACCCTTCATCAGGGTTATCAAGGTTAATTGTTGGGCTTACTTTTTGGTCTTGTAAAGACAAAATAGTAATAATAGACTCAACAGAGCCCGCTGCACCTAACAAATGACCCATCATTGATTTAGACGAACTAACCATCACATCTTTTGCTGCATCACCAAAAATTGATTTAACAGCCGATGTTTCAGCTTTATCACCTGCATGCGTTGAAGTACCATGCGCGTTAATGTAGCCCACTTGGTCAGCATTTACTTGTGCATCTTTCAACGCATTTTCCATAGCAAGTGCTGCCCCAGCGCCATCTTCTGGCGGTGAGGTCATGTGGTAAGCATCACCACTCATACCAAAACCTACAAGCTCTGCATATATGTTTGCACCACGCGCTTTTGCATGCTCATACTCTTCCAGTACGATAACACCTGCACCATCGGCCAGAACAAAACCATCGCGGTCTTTATCCCACGGACGAGATGCGGCTTGTGGATCATCATTACGTGTTGATAATGCACGAGCTGCATTAAATCCGCCCATACCAATTGGCGTAGATGCTTTTTCAGCACCACCCGCAACCATCGCATCAGCATCACCGTATGCAATCATACGCGCTGCGTGGCCAATGTTATGCAAACCTGTTGTACAGGCCGTAACGATTGAGATATTAGGACCACGTAGCCCATGCATGATCGATAAGTGACCCGAAATCATGTTAATGATGGTCGACGGTACGTAGAACGGAGAAAGCTTACGCGGACCACTGTTTAATAGTTTTACGTGGTTTTCTTCGATTAACGTTAAACCACCGATGCCCGAACCCACTGCGACGCCAACGCGTGTCGCGTTTTCGTCAGTGATTTCTAAGCCAGAATCTTGTAGTGCTTGTACACCCGCTGCAATGCCATATTGGATAAACAAATCCATTTTTTTTGCATCTTTCGGTGACATGTAAGCTGATGCATCAAAGTCATTCAGCAAACCTGCGAATTTGGTGCCGAAACTTGAGGTATCGAAATGCGTGATAGTTTGAATACCACTTTTACCGTTTAACAAACCTTGCCAAGTAGATTCAACATCATTACCTAGCGGTGTCAACATTCCTAAGCCAGTTACGACGACTCGACGTTTAGCCACGGGTTGCCTCCAATAAGGAAATTATTTTAGGTGGGGTGTATACCAAAATATTCAGTATCATTCTTTAGATAGACTAAGGGCAGCCTAAAGCTGCCCTTAAAATCAAAATGCGATTGATTACTCAGCGTGAGCTGTAACGTAATCGATTGCAGCTTGAACTGTAGTGATCTTTTCAGCTTCTTCGTCTGGGATCTCAGTGTCGAACTCTTCTTCAAGAGCCATTACTAGTTCTACAGTATCAAGTGAATCAGCACCTAAGTCGTCAACGAAAGAAGCTTCATGTTTTACTTCTTCTTCTTTAACACCTAGTTGCTCGATAATAATTTTCTTTACGCGTTCTTGGATGTCGCTCATTCTTCTTTCCTTTATTAAATACGCCAATGCGTTATTTTCAGATTGCGGCGTAGTTTACGCCGCATAATTCTGTGATTCAAGGATTTGCTGATAATTACTTATCTGGTCAAACCTCTTGATTGGTATTTGTTCATTTATCGCTTATTTTCATAGCGAATTCAAGTATGTTTAAAGCAAGATCACAAAAAATTCAACATTTTTCGATAATCTTTTGTTAGCACTTTGGTGCTAACATTCATTAAACCATGTACATCGCGCCATTTACGTGCAATGTTTCACCCGATACATACGCAGCTGCGTCAGATGCTAAATAACACACTGCGGCTGCAATTTCTTCAGGCTGACCTAAACGACCCGCTGGCACATTTGCAAGCGTGGCTGCTTTTTGCTCATCGGTCAGCTCATCAGTCATGTCTGTTTGGATAAATCCAGGCGCTACAACGTTAACCGTGATACCACGAGACGCCACTTCGCGTGCAAGTGATTTAGTAAAACCAATCACACCTGCTTTTGCTGCAGCATAGTTTGCTTGACCCGCATTACCCATCGTGCCTACAACTGAACCAATGTTGATGATACGGCCATTTTTCTTTTTCATCATAGGACGTAAAACAGCCTTAGATAAACGGAAAACAGAGCTTAAGTTGGTGTCAATAATGTCATCCCACTCGCCGTCTTTCATTCGCATAAGTAAATTATCGCGCGTAATACCCGCATTATTTACTAATACATCAATATCACCTAAATCAGCTTTGATCGCAGCAAGTGTTGCTTCAATCGACTCTGGATCAGTCACGTTTAACGCATAACCTTTACCATTATCGCCTAAGTACTCACTGATTTTTGCAGCACCTGATTCGCTTGTCGCTGTGCCCGCAACTTTTGCACCTTGTGCCACTAAGGTATTCGCAATCGCTTTACCTATACCGCGGCTAGCACCTGTGATAAGGACAACTTTGCCCTCAAGAGAAAATAAATTTGTCATTCTATTCCTACTTATTTCGCTTCATCAATCGTAGCTTGCGTGTTTACCGCTGCGCATACCATTGCTTTATCAATACGTTTAGCCAGACCCGTTAATACTTTGCCTGGGCCAAATTCATAGCTTTGTGTAATGCCTTGCGCTACAAGGGCCTGTACAGTTTCAGTCCAGCGTACTGGGCTGTATAGTTGACGTACTAGCGCATCTTTAATTGCTTCACTTGATTGCTCTGCTTTAACGTCAACATTATTAATTACATCACACTTAGGTGTATTAAATGTTAAAGCTGCTAAATCAGCGGCTAATTTTTCTGCCGCAGGTTTCATTAACTCACAGTGTGAAGGCACGCTTACAGCAAGCGGTAAGGCACGTTTTGCACCTGCTTCTTTACACGCTTCTGATGCGCGCTCTACCGCGGCCTTGTGGCCTGCAATAACAACTTGACCAGGTGAATTATAATTAACTGGTGAAACCACTTCGCCATTAGCCGATGCTTCACATGTGGCTTTAATTTCATCATCACCTAAACCGATAATAGCTGCCATAGAACCGGTACCCGCTGGTACTGCTTCTTGCATATATAAACCGCGGTTTTCAACAAGCTTGACGGCTTCGCTTAAACTAACAACGCCTGCACAAACAAGCGCTGAATACTCGCCTAAACTGTGGCCAGCCATAACAACGTCTGCATCAGGGTTTGCTGCTAACCATTGGCGGTAAATTGCCACACTGGCAGTTAACAAGGCCGGTTGTGTACGATGGGTTTGATTTAATTCTTCTTCTGGACCATTAAGTACAAGTGCAGCTAGATCATAGCCAAGCGCGTCTGATGCTTCTGCAAATGTTGCTTTAACAATATCAGAATCGGCTAAAAGTTCAGATACCATGCCCACAGTTTGTGAGCCTTGACCTGGAAATACGAGTGCAATTTTATGTGCCATACTTTGCTCTTATCATTAAACAAAAAAATAATTCTTTTGTAGGCAGCATAACAAGTTTTTTAAATGCTGCACTACTTTATTGTTGGATGTGTTTGCTCAAAAATCGCAGCGATTTTTTCAGGGAGTTGGCGTTCGACTTCCCGCACGGCTTCATCTATAGCAGCATGGAACGCCTTTGCAGAGGCATTACCATGGCTTTTAACAACAATACCGCGCAATCCTACCAGACTTGCGCCATTATACTGGTCGGGGTTCACCCGCTTGTAGAGCTTTTTTATCACTGGACGCAATAAAAACGCCAAACATTTGTATAAAAAATGTTTGTGTAAGGCTTTCGTTAATTTATGCATGATAAGTTTGGCAATCCCTTCACAGGTTTTTAATGCCACATTACCTACGAATCCTTCGCACACAATCACATCGGCTTTACCACTGAAAATATCGCTACCTTCACTGTAACCTGTGTAGTTGAGATATTTACATTGCTGCATTAGTTGTGCAGCTTGCTTTATTCCCTCATGCCCTTTGATGTCTTCAGAGCCAATATTTAATAAACTAACGCGAGGATTATCACAGCCAAGCGCTTGTCCTGCGACCACAGAGCCCATAATGCCAAACTGATAAAGTGTTTGCGCATCGCAATGCACATTGGCCCCTAAATCTAATAGATAAACGGGATCTTTTCGCTCAGTAGGGACGGCTGAAATAAGGGCTGGTCGTTTTACACCCGGTAGCATCTTTAATACATAATGCGCCATAAAAAATAACGCGCCAGTATTACCCGAGCTTACACAGGCTTGCGCTTCACCCGATTTAACTAAATCAAGGGCAACTCGCATTGAGGAATCTTTTTTTGAACGAACAGCTGAAGCGGGTTCACACGCATTAGTAACAACTTCACTACAATGACGAATGATTAATCGCGGGTGAGAAAGCGAATCAAGCGCTTCAAGTTCTTTAAGAATAACTTGCTGATTACCACATAAGATCAGTCTTAAGTTGGTATTAGCATTTACCGCTCTTACGGCGGCGGGGATAGATGAACGGGGGCCGTAATCGCCCCCCATCATATCTAACGCTATGGTTAGATTGGTCAGCATATAGCAATCTCTTAGTTAGAAATTACTTTAACGCCTTTATAGTAACCGTCAGCAGTTACGTGGTGACGACGGTGAGTCTCACCAGAAACTTGGTCTACAGTTAAAGTTGGACCACTGATCGCATCGTGTGAACGGCGCATGCCGCGTCTTGCACGAGACTTTTTGCTTTTTTGTACAGCCATTAGTCTTCTCCTAAGAATCTTTCTTAAGTTGTTTCAAAATATCAAATGGATTTGGTTTGTCATCTTTTGCTGATAATTTACCAAAGCTTGTAGGCTCTGATGAATAACTGCACGAGGCTTCGTTGTGTGTAGGCACTATAGGAATTGCCAAAATCAGTTCGTCTTCGATTAACTCAAACACGTTGATTTCGCCATTTTCGTCCAGTTCTACTTCATCGTAACCTTCAGGAAGATGATCTGACTCTGCATCCAAACCGACTGGCGAATACACAAAGTCTTGATCCAAATCCAACCCTAATTCACCATTGCAGCGTTGACAAGTTACGGTTACATGTACTGATAAATTACCACTTATCACTACTAAACCCTGGTCATCAATTTTGCAATGAATCTTTACCGCTATTTCACCTGCTTCTTCCTGCACAACTTGCTCTAAACGAGAAAGTTTTTCAAGCGGTACAATACCGTCATACGTTAAACGATGTTGTGCTGCTTTGCTGGGATGAAGAGTGATGGGAATTTTCACCTTTTGCATAGGGGCTGCATCATATAGATAGTTAGTTGGTTAGTCAAAGTAAAAAACCAATTTTAGTCGGTTTTTAACGATCTTCTGCTTTGTTTTCGGATTCATTGTGGCTTATCCTTGCCAAAAGACATTTTATACCCAGAATATTTTATGAAACCAACACTTATATTAGCGTCAAGCTCACCATTTAGACAGCAATTAATAACTAAATTAAATCTACCTTTTGAAAGTTTTTCACCTGATATCGATGAATCAGCGCTAGAAAATGAAACGCCCTCGCAACTTGTTAAGCGACTAAGTGAGCAAAAAGCGCGTGTCGCAGTTGAACATTTTACCAATGGCTTAGTGATAGGCTCTGATCAGGTGGCCGTTTTCAACAATAAAATACTAGGTAAACCACACAATAAAGAAAACGCCGTTGCGCAATTATCCGCATTTAGCGGCCATACTGTGAGATTCTTAACGGGTTTGAGTGTCTTCGATATAGAATCAAATAACGCAATCACGACGGTTGTGCCATTCGACGTGACTTTTAGAACACTAACACTTGAGCAAATTGGCGCATATTGCGATGCTGAGCAACCTTACAATTGTGCTGGCAGCTTTAAAAGTGAAGGATTAGGTATTTGCTTATTTGACAAGCTCAGTGGCGATGACCCAAATACACTTATTGGCCTGCCACTGATCACATTAACTAAAGTACTGGCTGAGTTTGGTGTTGATGTACTGACTCTTCAGCATGAGATGTCAACACGCTAAGTAACTGCCAATACGAATCAACGACAGTAATCGGCGCATGTTGTTGCAACTGTGCCTTACTGTGGGCACCAAAGCTCACACCAATACAGGCAATACCAGCGGCATTCGCCATCGCCATATCCAATTGGCTATCGCCAATCATCACAGCATCACTTTTCGCTATGCCCTGCTCGTGCAAAATTTGCTCCAGCATATCAGGGGATGGCTTTGACATAGCATCATCTGAGCATTTTACGTTCATAAAATACTTACCGAGGCCCGACTCATTAAGTAATCTATCAATACCTTCACGTCCTTTACCTGTAGCCACAGCCAATTGCACACCTGTGTCGCTTAGCTGATTTAATACCATTTCTACATCAGCGAATAACGGTGTAGGTGTGACATCTAGCTCACGGTATTGGGCTTTATAGCCAGCGACTAGTTCATCATTTAAGTGTAAATAGGCAGGAAAAAGTGCTTCAGTCGCTTTGGTTAGCGATAAGCCAATCACATCTTTTGCTTGCTGCTCTGTTGGTATATCGATACCAAGCTGTTTGGCAGTATTTTGCAAACACGTAACAATTTTCGGCACAGAATCCATGACTGTGCCATCCCAATCAAAAATAACCAGCTTAAATTTGTTCATTATCAGCACGTAGTTTTTTAATACAGTTACTTAACGCTTTGTCTAATGGCGCTTCAACATGCATCGTTGTTTCGTTTTTAGGGTGGATAAAGCGTAAATCATGCGCATGTAAAAACAACCGATTTAACCCCGTTAACTTATTAACGTATTGATCAAATTCAGCCACACCATATTTATCATCACACGCAATTGGGTGACCTTTGCATTGCGTATGAACACGGATTTGGTGAGTACGCCCAGTCACCGGCGACGCTTGCACCAGTGAACACTCTGCATAACGCTCTAGAACACGGAAACGTGTGTGCGACGGTTTACCTTCGGTATTGTCTACACGCACCACGCGCTCACCAGACTTTAAAGTATTTTTACGTAAGCCTTCAGTGACGTTTTTAGTTTTCGCATCCCATTGCCCATCAACCAGTGCCCAATAATTTTTTTCCATGGTTTTTTCACGCAACTGCTGATGCAAGTGTGTAAGCACAGAACGGCGCTTTGAAATAAGTAAACAGCCTGAAGTATCACGGTCAAGACGGTGAACCAGTTCAAGGCTGCGCTCTTCTGGGCGAAGTACTCGCAGTGCCTCGATTAAGCCATAACTTAAACCACTGCCGCCATGCACCGCCATTCCTGACGGCTTATTAATCACCATCAAGTATTTATCTTCAAATAAAATGGCCTCTTCAAGCTGTTTAACCTTATCTAGCTTTTTCGGCACAAATTCATCTTTTTCGGCCACTTTTATGGGCGGAATACGAATAACATCATCAAGTTGTAATTTATAAACGGGTTTAATGCGCTTTTTATTTACTCGCACTTCACCTTTGCGAAGAATTTTATAAACTGCACTTTTAGGCACACCCTTCAGGTGAGTAATAAGAAAGTTATCAATGCGTTGACCTAAGTGGTCTTCACCTATGGTAACAAATGATACTTGTAAGCCGGTTTTTTCTGACATTGCCTAATCACTGATTTAAGTAAATAATTTAGTTGCTAACGCGGTTGTAATAGTGGGATAATCACCGCTGCGAACATAAAGTTTGCAAGTAACAACGGTGCTTTTTACCACATTAAAACATTCGTGATGCATATTCTGGGTTGCCGATCATACAGATCCGCGCTAAGTTTTCCAAAGCTTTTATAATTACCCAGCCAACACGAGCGTTCAATTATCGGCGATGCGCGTAATATATTGCCTGCATAATTTGAGCACGAATGCTGATTAATGAATAGAAAAAGCAATTGAACAAGATAAATTGTCTGATAGTGACGACGTAACAACGTCATTCAGAGTAAGCTGTTGTAGCAAGACATTGAATTAAAATTTGAACATGGTCGACTTCGGAACAGAACTCGTAAATTAAAACCGTGAAAGACGCGGCAGTTTTGGCACCAAAAAGAATTTAATAACGTGACAACATGTTATTGTCAGCCACACCATAGACACGCTCAATGTAAGCGAACAACGTCGGTTTTTGATTTTAACCAGTCGTGAGATTGCACAAGAATAACCGTCAAAAACCACTGAACAGACGAAATGATATCGTCATGTCAGCGACAGAAATTAGTAGAGTAACAATATGAAACGTATGCTAATCAATGCGACGCAGCAAGAAGAAATGCGCGTTGCACTGGTTGATGGCCAGCGCCTGTATGATTTAGACATAGAGAGCCCAGGTCACGAACAAAAAAAAGCCAATATTTACAAGGGTAAAATTACCCGTATCGAACCATCACTAGAAGCAGCCTTTGTTGATTATGGCGCGGAAAGACATGGTTTCCTTCCACTGAAAGAAATTGCACGCACATACTTCCCACAAGGCTATACATTCCAAGGTCGTCCGAATATTCGTGACGTAATCAAAGAAGGCCAAGAAGTAATTGTTCAGGTTGATAAAGAAGAACGTGGCCAAAAAGGCGCGGCACTAACAACCTTTATAAGCGTAGCAGGCAGCTATTTAGTACTTATGCCAAATAACCCTCGTGCCGGCGGTATTTCACGTCGTATTGAAGGTGATGAGCGTACTGAACTAAAAGAAGCGCTAAGCCGTTTAGAACTTCCTAAAGGTATGGGGCTCATCGTCCGTACTGCGGGTGTTGGCAAATCATTCGAGGAACTAGACTACGACTTAAAAGCGCTTTTAGTTCACTGGGATGCCATTCAACAAGCTGCAGATAGCGGCCCTGCTCCATTCTTAATTCACCAAGAAAGTAACGTTATTTTCCGTGCTATCCGCGACTATCTACGTCGTGATATTGGTGAAATTTTAATTGATAAAGCCCGTGTTTTTGAAGAAGCTAAAGCGCATATTGAACGCTTTCGCCCTGATTTCATGAGCCGTGTTAAGCTTTATCAAGGCGATGTGCCATTATTCACACATTACCAAATCGAAAGCCAAATTGAGTCAGCGTTCCAACGCGAAGTTCGCTTACCTTCTGGTGGTTCAATCGTTATTGATCCAACAGAAGCGCTTACCTCTATCGATATTAACTCGTCAAAAGCAACCAAAGGCGGTGATATCGAAGAGACCGCGCTTAATACGAACCTAGAAGCCGCTGATGAAATTGCACGTCAATTACGTCTACGTGACTTAGGTGGTCTTATTGTTATCGATTTTATCGATATGACACCACCTCGCCACCAACGTGAAGTTGAAAATCGCCTAAAAGATGCTGCACGTCCAGACCGTGCTCGCGTACAAATAGGCAAAATTTCACGCTTCGGCCTTCTTGAAATGTCACGTCAACGCCTGCGTCCATCTCTAGGTGAAGCAAGCCAAGGTCCGTGTCCGCGTTGTAATGGTCAAGGCACTATTCGTTCAAACGAATCAATTGCATTGTCTATCCTTCGTTTAATCGAAGAAGAAGCAATCAAAGACAATACATCGCAAGTAAACGCACAAGTACCTGTTGCGGTAGCTGCTTACTTATTAAATGAAAAACGCCGTAGTGTGCACCGTATTGAAAAACGCCATAGTGTTGATGTGGTCATTATTCCAAATCAACACATGGAAACACCGCACTATGAAGTAGTTCGTTTACGCAAAGATGAAACGATTGAAACTGTTAGCTATGAGCAAGTCGTTGCACCAGAGCCAGAAGCATTTGAAATGGCTAAAGCACCCACAGCACCGGTTCGTGAAGAGCCTGTGTTAAAAGGTGTTGTTATGCCAACAAACCCAGCGCCACAAGCTGCTCCAAAAGCTGAACAACCAGCTCAAGAAGTTAAGAAAAGTGACGGTGGTTTATTTGCAGCCATTGGTAAATGGTTTAAATCACTCTTCAGCAACTCTGAAGAAGAGACTGAAAAAGAGCAAGAAGAGAAAAAAGCGGCACAACAGCGCAGCAACAACCGTCGCAATAACGACAACCGTCGCAGAAGCAATAACCAACGTCGTCGTAACAACTCTCGTAATAAGCGTCCTTCAGACGTTGAAGCGAAAGAAGAGAAACCGGCCACTACTTCAGCTCCTGAGCAAAAAGAAAGTAACGAAAACCGTAATAAGCGCCGTCGCAATTCGACTAACCGAAAGCGAAATGAAAAGCGTACTGATGACGTAGAAACAACGTCAACAGAGGCAGTTCAAGAAACGCAAACGGAGCAACCGAAAGAGACTAAACCTAAGGTTCGCCGTCAACGTCGTAATATTCGTAAGAAAGTGCGTTTACAAGACGAAAATGCCGAGGAAGTAAAATCAACTCAGAGCAGTGATACTGTTCAGGCTGAGAAAACAGACAAAGCAGCAAAACCTGCCAAACAGGCGAAAGAAGCGAAAGACGATGTAGTACCAGAGGTTAAATCTGAAACGCCTGCACAGACTGAGGTTAAAGCAGAAAAACCTGCAAAAGCTGACGTTAAATCGGTTAAAACAGAAGAAACCAACACACCGGTTGAGGAGCAAAATGTAAACGCTGAGTCAGTTGCTGATGATGAACAAGCACAGCCGCGCACACGCTCACGTCGTTCACCTCGTCACCTTCGTGCAGCTGGACAACGCCGTCGTCGTCCTGAGCAAGATGAAAAGCAAAATGAAGATAAAGGTGACACACCTGCCTTTATTCCTGTTGCGGATCAAGCTGCTGCTGAATATGAAGCTGAATTAAAAGCTAAACAAGCGCAAACTGAGCAACCAGTTGAAGCGCCTGAATCAGCTAACACTGATGAGCCAGTTAAAGCTGAAGAGCCAGTAAAAGCTGAAGAACCAGTAAAAACTGAAGAACCAGTGCAAGCTGACGAACCAGTAAAAGCTGAAGAACCAGTTAAAACTGAAGAGCCAGTACAAGCTGAAGAACCAGTTAAAACTGAAGAGCCAGTACAAGCTGACGAACCAGTAAAAGCTGAAGAACCAGTAAAAGCTGAAGAACCAGTACAATCTGAAGAGCCAGTACAAGCTGAAGAACCAGTGCAAGCTGAAGAACCAGTAACAACTGAAGAACCAGTTAAAGCTGACGAACCAGTAAAAGCTGAAGAACCAGTTAAAGCTGACGAACCAGTAAAAGCTGACGAACCAGTAAAAGCTGAAGAGCCTGTTAAAGCTGAAGAGCCTGTTAAAGCTGAAGAGCCTGTTAAAGCTGACGAACCAGTGCAAGCTGAACAAGCACCTAACAATGAAAGAACAGTGTTAGTTAAGGGTTCAGCAAGCGCTGCAATGGCAAAACCTGCACCAGTTGCAGACAGCGAGCCAGTACCAACACCAGGTGCTATGGCACACGATAAACGTGAAGCTATTCCAGACAGTGGTTTACGCGCAGGTTCAATTAAACCTGCCGGTAAAGCCCGTGCTGATATGGCTAAAACATTATCGGCTGACTAGTCTAGCTGTTATATGAAAAAAGCCGCGTTATGAAAATAACGCGGCTTTTTTGTTTTAGATGTCTCGTCCTGAAATGTGTTTACACATTTAGGACTTATTATGACCAAGTCAAATAATACACCGATCAAACGAACACAACGAGATTATTCATTAGGCTTTAAATTACAAGTTGTCGACGCTGTAGAAAAAGGCGATATGACTTATAAACAAGCCCAAAAAATTTATGGCATACAAGGTCGCTCAACTGTGCTTACTTGGTTGAGAAAACACGGTAAGATGGATTGGACTCAATCACCTAAGATGACTATGCCTAAATCACCTAAAGCCAAAGAAAGCCCCGCACAAAAAATCAAGCGT
>NZ_JAJJZF010000021.1:0-75738 GCF_020966275.1 Pseudoalteromonas sp. MB41
ATCAAGTAAAGCTTAATGAAAATGGCATTACTCCATCGATGACCGATGGCTATGATTGCTATCAAAATGCATTGGCGGAGCGCATTAATGGCATATTGAAGCAAGAATTCTTACTCTATAAATGCCAAAATCTGAAAGAGCTACGTGAACTCGTCGAAGAATCAATAGTAATATACAATGAAATGAGGCCGCATTTGAGTTTAGGCATGGAAACCCCAAACCAAGTGCATAAAAAAGACCAGGAGCAAAAGCTACTGGCCTTCAATTAAAACCGTCAACGTATTTTAGGACGAGACATAACTCACACTTAAATCCATATAACGATTTCACAAACTGCATTTCCTTGACCATACTTTATGTAGAATAATGATGGGGAGAGACCCAAATGCTAAATACAAAAGTACAAGATTTTATGCAACGTAAGTTGCCACATATTACACCCGAAACCGAAATGACCACCGCCATTAGCGAGCTGCAAAAGTTTAAACTATTAGGCGCGCCGGTGTTTGATGATAATAAAGCTTTGGTTGGCTTTATTTCTGAGCAAGAATTACTACAACCACTGATGCAAAACAGTTATTTCTGCGATGGTGTGGTAAAGGTGAAACAGCTAATGCGAACAGATGTCGTCACCGTGAGTATTGATCAAAATATCATTGAGCTTGCCGACGGCATGAAGACTGGCAAACCCAAAAACTACCCAGTTGTTGAAGGTAACAAAGTGGTTGGCATGATCAGCCGTGGCGATGTGCTCAAAGCACTTTATGAGAACTATGTCTCGTGCCAAGAGCATCAAGTGTAAGTTTTGTAGCTAGCTGCTGCTCATTAGCGGTTCGCAGCTAACTCTCTTAAAGCGGCTTTATCGGCATTACTCAAATAAGCAATTTCAAGCGCATTCGCTTGTGCTTTTTCTATGTCTGTTTGGGTTAAGCCCGCAGCGGGCGCAGCGACACGATACTCATGTTCAATTTCAATGCCTTCTACGGCGGGATCATCCGTATTAATTGACGCCAAAATACCGTGATCTAAAAATGTTTTTAAAGGATGACTTGCCAATTCAGCCACTGTGCTGGTTTGAATATTACTGGTTAAACAAGATTCAATTCCGATGCGTTTATCGCGTAAATAGTCCATAAGTTTTGGATCTTCAATGGCTTTTACGCCATGCCCAATACGCGTCGCACCCAGCTGATTTATTGCCTGCCAAATACTGTCACTGCCTCGCGCTTCACCAGCATGAATCGTCGCGGCCAAATAAGCATCGTGTACTTGCTTAAAATGGTTAACAAACAACTCTCCGGGAAACCCCATTTCATCTCCAGCTAAATCAACCGCAACAAGATCGTTTTTAAATGCAAGCAGTGCATCCAGTTCTTGTTGGCAAATTTCAGTCCCGTACGTACGTGACATAATACCAATCAAATTCACTTTAATCGGGGCACCTTGGCAAGCACTTTTTACACCATCAACAACCGCTTCCACAACACCTTGTGGATGTAAGCCTTGGCTTTGCGCCATGTAATAAGGGCTAAAACGCAGCTCAACATAATCAAGCTTTTGTGCTAATGCATCTTCAACATTTTCGACTGCGATACGACGACACGCATCGTAATCTCCCAGCACTTTTACACCCCAATCAAGCTTTTGTAAAAACGCCACTAAATTAGGTTCAGGGTCAATCACCTGTACGTGCGGAATAAGTGCGTCAATATGGTCTGCCGGTAGCGCAAGATTAAACTGTCGACCCAAGTCTAAAATTGTCTGTGGTCGAACATTACCATCAAGGTGGCGATGAATATCAAGCAAAGGAAGTGTGTTGTTGATCATAATTGGCACTCAGTTCAGTCAGTTTTCGCGGATCATACGTACCCGCGTTGATATTTCAAGTTTAGATGATTTTATTTACTTTATTGAGGTCAATTGTCTGCATTAATTCACTGATTTATTTTGTAAGTGATACCACAAGGTTTTAAACAGTTTATCGGCATCAATGGGTTTCGTTAAATATCCATCCATGCCACTGGCCAGCCCTTTTTTCAAATCATCATCATGCGCATTCGCTGATAAGCCGATAATTGGTAGGTCATTTATTAATAATTCATTACGAATAACTTGCGTTGCTTGCAAGCCATCCATATTCGGCATTTGAATATCCATGAGTACTAAATCATAACTCTTTTCACTAATCATCTTAATTGCTTCGTGACCGTCTTTGGCAACATCGGGAAGGCACCCTTTTGTTTTTAAAATAGCGCACGCAACATGCTGGTTGAGCGGGTTATCTTCCACTAATAAAATAGCCACATTCGCAAATGATATCGCCGAAATGTCAATTTCTGATAGCACGTCATCCGTGTGGATAACAGCCTCTAAAGGCGACTCAAACGGCACTGTGAATGTAAAGGTAGAGCCTTGCCCTTCAACACTCGTTAGGCTTATGTCTCCGCCCATTAAATCAATAAGCTTCTTACAAATGCTTAAACCGAGTCCCGTACCGCCAAAGCGGCGAGATGTCGAACTATCGGCTTGAGAGAATGGTTGAAATAGCTGCTCCTGCACCTCTTTTTTAATCCCAATGCCCGTATCAATGACGCTAAAATAAGTCATCTTATTTTCTTGCCAAATTCGTAACGTGATCTCGCCTTCAGGGGTGAACTTAACGGCATTATTAAGTAAATTAAGCAGAATTTGTTTCAGCCGAATAGCATCTGTTTGAATCACTAATGATTCACTTCGGTCGTAATCAACCACAAAATTAAGTGAGCGTGAGTTCAGTTCAAACTGCATTAAATTACTGATCTCATTAATTAAGCTATTAATATCGACAGGTTCTTGGTGCAGCTCTAATCGCCCAGCTTCGATTTTCGAAAAATCTAGCACATCATTAAGAACGCGCAGTAACACGTTTAGCGCACCATCTGCTTGTTCGATATAAGCGCGGGCTTGCTGCCAATCTTGCTCTTGTAACGCCAAATAATGTAACCCTTTGATACCATTAATTGGGGTGCGGATTTCATGGCTCATATTAGCCAAGAACTCACTTTTAATTTGACTGGCTTTATCGGCTTTTAATTTTTCTTCTCGTAAGCTTTGTGTCTGTTTTGCCACTTGCTGTCGAATTTGAATATTCGTGCCCGTCACCGAGATTAAAAACGTAATCAGCAACCATACGAATAGCATGCCCACTATTTGCGCAAACCAATACACAAGCCATGAGGATTGCTTAACCGGCTCCCACAGCTTTACTTGCCAAACACGCTCACCAACAATGAAATTAAAATGCGCTATTACCTTTGTATCAACCCGCTGCGGACTGAATATTTCGGTGGGATTATCTCCATCCGTCATATCATAAAAACTGGCATCAATATCGGTGTTTTGGTTGTAGTTAAGCGTTTGTGCCAAAACCTCTAAGTTAACGACAGCCACAACATAACCTTTAAAACCAACTTGGTGATGTAAATCCGCATACACAGGGTTGAAAAACAACACTCCCCGTTCATTCCCGCCCCCTTGCATGAGCGAAATAGGTTCACTGACGGTGACACTTTTACTCAAGCGCGAATTGGTCAGCGCCTCAAAGCGGACCGCACTTGAAGCCAAGTCAAAGCCTTTCACTGCTTCATTTCCAATCAAGGGATGAATGTACTGCACTGGAAAATAAATATCGCGTTTGCTGACAGCTTGCCATTCACCTTCAGTATTTTTTTCTTTTACGTAATAGTCGTCACCTAACTCATCGCGCAGTAAGTTTTCGTAATTACTCAACTGTGAGTGAATGACTTTGGGTGCCCACTCAAATGCCGCTATTTCGCTGCTATCTTGCAATTGTCGAGAGGTAAAGCGCTTAAACTCTCTAAAATCAACGTCATCGCTGCTAGCAAAAAATGTCGCCAGTAACGCTAGATGAGACTGTATTTCACCAACACGGTGTTCTAAATTAGTCTTAATGGCACTTACTTTAGTCTGTTGACGTTGCTCGTCCTTGGCTTTTTTTACACTTGATGCACCATAAAAGCTGACACAAATAATCATGTAAATCACCAGGGACGGCACAATAATTTGAACACGTTGCTGAATGTGATTGTAACTAAACGCAGCCAGTACCAATGGAGTAAAAATCAGTACACCAATGCTGTCACCAATCCACCAAGCAACAAAATTGTTTAACGCCATATAATGGGGGATCACATCATTGATAACCAATAATGCAGTGCCTGCAGAGGCAGCTATTAAGCTACACAATGGACCGCCAATAATCAGCCCTTGTACGCTTTGTCTTAGTGAAGAAAGTTCGAGTGGATTTTTTACTAAATGGATAATAATGTAATACGCAAGCCAAGCTTGAAAAGTTGAGGCAAGGGTTACACCGATTGCTTGCAGCATTATCTGCCAATGCAAAATGTCGGATACGTTATCTAAATGAATTAAGTTAACCAGAAATGCACCCAGCAAAACCCCAGGGAGTGCTCGGTTTCGGCTGAGTAAAATACTGGCAAGAGCAATACCCGATGGAGGCCAAGCTGCCACAGCATAGCCATCGATTGCCAGTAAAGAATTGCTTAAATACCCCGTAAAAAAGTAGGCCAGAGCGATACTTATTGTTAGCGTAAACGCATTTTTCAAGCCATCACTCCTTAACTGGCAGTCATAAAATTACTGATACAGAACCAATGCTTTGTCTGGTTGCCCACTCTTACTGTAACTCAATACAGCTTGCTGTAAGTAGTCGTCACGATTCGTTGCGTTCAGTGCTTTATCAAACACACGTGCAGCTAAATCGTATTCGCCATGCGCATTGGCTAAACACGCAAGCGCAAGAAGAAGGTCGGTATTTTCGGTGTCTTTCTTCAATACGTCTTGCAAACTGGCCTGCAGTTTTAGCGCATCACCTGCTGCACTAGTGCGAAGAATACGAGCTAAGTCTTTATGTTGCAGAGGCTTTTTAATCATTTTAATTAAGCTTAGCTCTATTTTATTTAGTTTTCCTGCGCGCGCCATAGCTTTTAAGTAACTTACTTCTGCCATTGGTTTTAAGTTCTTTGTAAGTTGCTCAAAACGCTCGGTTAACGAGGTGTCAGCCTGCGCTGCAAAATAACGGTCAAACACCTGTTGCCATTCTTTTTCTGTGAGCACTTTTTTACGCAGTAATCGTGGCATAAAGTCATCAAGCGCAGACCATTTCTGCTCTTGAACTAAGACCTGAGCATACATTTTGAGCTCTAGGTTTGTTGCTTTTTTGCGCTCGGCTAACGTTTTTAATTCCGCAAAGATCGTGCTGCATTCACCGCTAGCAAGCCATAAATTAGCCACTTTTAATTGATTTGCTTGGTTGATTTTATCAAGATAGCTAATCGCTTTTTCACTGTTATTATTCGCCAGTGCAGCTTTGGCAAGCAGTGCATAACGTATATCGGTCCACGGCTCTGCGACACTGTTGTTATCCAGTGCTAATTCAAGCTCTGCGTAGTCGTTATTAATCAAACTCCATACGCCTTGTTCAATAGCCGCTTGTTTGCGCTCTTCACTGCGGGCAAAAAAACGATGGCGTGTATGGCTATATAACGACCATAAATAACGCACCAACTTATACCCTAAGTAAGCAATACCACACCCCAGCACAATAAGGGCTGCAACCCCCCATATAGTGCCCTCGATGGTCGTTTTATTGAACGCAATCAGTACATAGCCTTTTTGATCTATAAAAAAAGGAGCAATGCCTAAACAGACTGCAATCGCAATTATCAGCAATAAAAAGCGGATCATTGTGCCCACTCCTTCACCTGCTCCGTACTTTGCAATGACACGTTAGGATTAAAATCGAGTTGCTCTTTAGAAAGCTCAGTTAAACTCTTTAATGCAGCTTTAGTCACGGCATCATCTTGCTTAAAGTAGTCTTTCACAAGCGCATGTGCCGCTTCAACCGCTGTAAAGTACACACTACTTTGCTTGGTTAAAATCGCATCCTGTGCTTGTGCTAAATAGAGCCTTAAACGCTGTTTAACTAAATGACGCTCTTGTTCACTTAAAAACGGCGCCACAACCATGTCTTCTCGCGTACGAACCGTGACAAAAAAATCTTTGAATTGCAGCCACGACTTTGCAAGATTCTGACGCCATTCGCTGACATTTTCACTTAATTGATTAGGATCGTCCTGGCTGACTTCTTCAGGTAATGAAATCGCGTTAAATACCAACTCATCGACTTTTTGATTGATGCCATGCAGCTTTAAATAAATCGCTTCAACAGCCACTGGGTCAATGCCGTTCAAAGTTTGTAAGTCCTGATGAATTGCTTGGCGAATAGCCCCCGTACCAGGATGCTCTGCTAATAAGCTGTCTAATCGTGATAAAACAGCAGCCGCTCCCCGAAAGTCATGCTCAGCCCACAACTTAAACTCAGCCATACGCTGCAGACTGGTCACTTCTTGTGGGTTTAACGTATAGCTTTGTTGCTCAGCACGCTTTAAAGCGGCTTGCAGTTGTTGCTGAGTTTGTTCGGCATTTTCACGCAACGTATCCGCGACTTTTTGCTCGCTATTATACAAAGCTTGTTGCAGAGTTTGCTGAGCATTCTTGATGGCATCGAGTTGTTGCTTTAGACGTTGGTTTTCAGTTGTCAGCTCGTTAAATGCCAGAGTAGACTGCTGATCACTATTCAGTTTATGGTAAAACTCATAACCGACCGCTGAAGCAACGAGAAGTGAAATCAACAGTGCCAAACTACCGGTTTTACTTATCCCTTTTTTATGCTGAACCACTTGGTTTGATGCAGGCTTAGCCGCTGCTGCCTTTTTTGCTGGTTCAGCCGCAGCAGGTTTGGCTGACTGTTTTAGATCTGATTCACTCATTTTGCTACCTTGCTGATTAATGCAGGCGAACATAGCGCTATCACTAGCCCCTGCAGCAATATGTATATGTGTTCTAATGACATTTTTTTGTTGTAGGTATTCAGCGATACGTTCACTAGCAACATAAAACTGACACCCCTTCAACCATGCCAACTGTGACTCATTTAAGCCATTAAAAATGGCATCAACAGCCGCATTACTTGTAATGACTATACCCTCTACACCCGCTGTTTGCCAGTGGTCCATCCACTTACCTGATTCGCTTTCTATGGCACGTCGCTTATAAACAACAAGTTGATTTAACACGGCACCACGTTGTTTTAATGTTTTTGCTATTGTGGTACGCCCACCTTCTCCTTTCACTAAAACAATATTGCTAAGCTCTACATCTTGCAGTGTTTTTAGTGCAAGTAAGCCCTCGGAGTCGTGTTTTTTAGGAACTGCTGCGCGTCGCCCAAATGCCTCATGTATCGCATCTGCCGTCTGTTGGCCAACCGCATAAAGCTGCGCAGTTTTGTTAATTGTGGGGGTAAGCTTTAATAATGCGTGAACGGCATCTTGTGAGATAAAAATAATTTTGTCGGCATTTTCAAGCGGCGCGAGTGCTTGACTACTTGGCGTAAGATAATCAAGCGTCAATACTGGGCACAGGGTCGTTTGATAACCCGCCTGCTGAAGCTCAAGTGCAAGCTCAGTGCCTTTTCCTTCTGGACGAGTTATCAAAATATGCATATTACGCGTCTCTGTATACGTCAGCTAAAATTTTGTCTGCACCTTGCGCCAATAACTTTTCAGCGAGTTCAATGCCTAACTTCTCAGCATCAGCTACTGGGCCTGTAACGTCGTCGCGCAGCATTTGACTACCATCAACCGCGCCAACTAAACCACGCAAATAAACGTGATCATCATTCACGAGTGCAAAAGCACCAATTGGCACCTGACAACCGCCTTCTAAGCGGCGATTCATAGCGCGTTCGGCATTAACACGAATACGCGTTTCTGTATGCTCAAGCGGAGCCAGTAACGCTTTAGTTACTTCGTCATCAATACGGCATTCGATACCAACTGCACCTTGACCATTTGCAGGTAAAGAGACTTCTGGCTCGATGAACGCAGTGATTCGTTCTGGCATTTCAAGGCGAATTAAACCTGCAGCGGCAAGGATAATTGCATCGTATTGGCCATCATCGAGTTTCGCTAGGCGAGTATTCACATTACCGCGTAAATCACGGATATCTAAGTCTGGTCGCGCTTCTCGAATTTGACATTGACGGCGTAAACTTGACGTACCGACGATTGCACCCTGTGGTAACGCATCTAAACTCTTAAAGTTGTTTGATACAAATGCGTCTCGTGGGTCTTCACGCTCACAAATCGTATGCAACGCTAACCCTTCAGGGAACTCAACCGGTACATCTTTCATTGAATGAACAGCAATATCAGCGCGGCCGTCAAGCATCGCTTGCTCAAGTTCTTTTACAAATAAGCCTTTACCGCCAATTTTAGCCAAAGGGGTATCAAGAATAATATCGCCTTGCGTTGACATTGGAACGAGTTCAACTGTCACATCGTCATGAAAGTGTTCAAGTTGGGCTTTTACAAATTCTGCTTGCCATAGCGCTAGCGCACTTTTACGAGTGGCAATTCGAACGCGTTTGATTGTCTGTGTCATGAAAAATCCAATTATTTATCTGGCTGAACTTAATCAGCTAAAATTCTAAATTCTTTTTGTGCAAGTAAAGTGCCTTGTGCGTCAACGACTTCAACACGCCACTCACCAAGCTGTTCTGGCATAATATTTTTTGTCGAGTAAGTGCGATAACGCGGACTGCTTACTGCTAATTCAATAGAGGCTAGCTGCTCATCTTGGTAATACCATTGATGACGAACCGTTTGCCCTTGCATATTTCTAAGCTCACTAAAGAAGCTCAAACTATGCGTAATGTCCGCTAATCTTACATCGTTTTTTAGAACATTGACTGGTTCTCGATCAACAACATCGGTGGTTAATACCGCACGGCTCACTTTATCTGTATCTATTTTAGCGCCAATGGCCACGCTGGCAACATGAGCTGATTGTGAAAACTGCTGCACTTTATTATTAGGTGCTAAAGCGAGCTGCTGTTCATCGTTATTTTCAGGCTTCGCTTCACTGTCTGTGGTCGTTTTAGCCGGTAATTGAGTGTCTTGCGAAGTAACGGTGTCAAGTGATTGCACGTGTGTTTTGGGCTTGAGAGACTCAGTTTCTGGCTCATTGGCCACACTATTAGGCACAAGGTCAGGGGTATTCACATCGGGCTGCTCTGCACTGTCCTCTGTGTTCTCGTTAACGTGCTCTGCTGCAAGATTATTATCAGGAGCTTGTAATACAGCGGTAGTCAACTCAGTGTGCGGCTCATCTTGTTCACTTTGCTCAGCACTCACAGCACCTACGAAGCTGTATATTACAGTCGCCAGGGCCACTAAAATCACGCCACTGAACATAAAAATACGTCGCCAATGCCATTGGTACGTTACCGCTGTGGGTGATGTGCTTGCAGGCTCCGCCGAATTCATATTTGCTGTTATTACAAGTTTGTTTGTCATGTTGGCCTCTTCACAACCAAAAATTAACTTAAGCGAGCAATTAACCACGCTCGAATAGCCATCAGTTCTTCACCACACACCTGATGTGCCATCGGATAGTCTTGCCAGCTAACTTCCATGTTATTTGCGCTCAGTACGTCAAATGCTTGCCTGCCCGCGCTATGCGGTACAACATCATCCATACGCCCATGCGCCATAAATATATTTAACGCCTGTTGCTTAGCTTCGTCAGCCAACTTATCGGGTGCGCACATATACGTTGATAACGCCATGACACCTGCTAACTTATAATCAAGACGTGGAGCCAAATGCAGTGACACGACACCCCCTTGCGAAAACCCTGCTAAAATAATTTTACTCGCGGGGATGCCTTTCGCTATTTCTTGATCAATGAGCTCAACCACTTTAGCAGCAGACTCTCGTACGCCTTGTTCGTCGGCACGCTTATCTAAATCCATCGATTTAATGTCGTACCATGAGCGCATCGCCATGCCCCCATTAATGGTGACCGGTTGCACTGGCGCATGAGGAAACACAAACCGCACACCGAGCTCTTTCGGTATCGCTAACTGCGGAGCAACAGGGGCAAACCCTTCCCCCGAGTCACCCAAGCCATGCAACCAAATAACGGTTGCCTTATGCTCACCTTGCGCGGGGTATTCTACAAACCCTAAACTCATAACTCAGAACGCCACTCGATTGGTTGACCCGCTTGGCGCGTAGCCGCATCGCACATAAATTGCCAGAACTCAGCACCAGAACGATTATCAATCCACTTATCGTCTCGCAATTCAAAGTGATGACCATTGAATTTAGTTGCCACCCACACTTGGTGCAATGGCGCTTGTTTATTGATCACTATTTTGCTGCGATCTGGGAAGATGATTTCTAAAATACCTGATGCAGACTCGTAGTCTAAATCAGCATCACATTCATCGATTTGCTCTTCAATTGTTAGCATCAACGCATCGGCTAGTGTGTGGTATTCATGATCAGTCATTTTAGTGTCCTTTAACGGGCTTTAAGCCTAGATCTGGAGGCAGATTGTGTACATCAAGTGTAACAGGAATAAATTCATCCGCGAATAGCTGCATTTTTTAAATATTCTGTTACTCTGCGATTATAAAGCCAGCAACCGTATTAATCTAATGAAAGAGACTCATAGCCAAAAATTTAAAACAATTTTACCTCTTAGTGCCCTACTTATGCTCACTCTGGTGGGCTGTGGACAAAGCGGTGCGCTTTATCTTCCAGATGATACTGCAAAGCCAGCAGAATCTCAGCCACAGGCTGATCCATCCGAACAACCAGAGCAAAAACAGGACCAATAGATGGACTTTTTTAACTACAATAATAATCAGCTGTTCGCTGAAGACATCGCTGTCAAAGAGCTTGCCGACCAATACGGTACGCCCTGCTATATCTATTCACGTAAAACCTTTGAGCGCCATTATCTCGCTTTCGCCGAGGCAGCTAAATCACACAAAAGTTTAGTCTGTTACGCCGTTAAAGCGAATTCAAACATTGCTGTATTAAATATTTTAGCGCGCTTAGGCTCTGGTTTTGACATTGTTTCTAAAGGCGAGTTAGCTCGCGTTATTGCAGCCGGTGGCGATGCCAGTAAAGTGGTATTTTCTGGCGTTGCAAAAACTGCTGACGAAATTGCCTACGCGCTTGAATTGGGGATCAAATGTTTTAACGTTGAGTCGGTTGCTGAGCTAGACCGTATATCAGAAGTAGCAACTTCACTAAACCGTGTTGCACCTATCTCGATTCGCGTGAACCCGGATATCGATGCCAAAACACACCCGTATATCTCAACCGGTTTAAAAGAAAATAAATTTGGTATTGATATTCAAACAGCGGTCAGCGTTTATCAATATGCAGCATCGCTTCCAGGTTTAAACATTACTGGGGTTGACTGTCACATTGGCTCACAGCTTACAGAAATTAAGCCTTTCTTAGCGGCTCTGGAAAAAGTGCTGACCTTAATCGAAGAATTAAAAGCCGTGAATATCACACTTACCCACCTAGATATTGGTGGAGGATTAGGCGTGCCTTATAATGGTGAAACACCGCCTCACCCAAGTGAATACGTTGATAAAATCACATCTCGCTTAGCTAATTATCAAGACTTAGAGCTTATTTTTGAGCCCGGTCGAGCCATTGCAGCTAATGCGGGTATTTTAGTGACCAAAGTTGAGTTTATTAAACAAAATCAAGACAAATATTTTGCCATTGTTGATGCCGGTATGAACGATATGCTGCGCCCATCTCTTTACCAAGCATGGCAAAAAATTGTGCCTGTCGAACCGCGCGAAGATGGCACGCCACGTCAAAACTACGACATTGTTGGCCCAGTGTGTGAAACGGGTGACTTTTTAGGAAAAGACCGTGAGCTTGCGCTACATGCTGGTGACCTACTGGCGCAACGCAGTGCTGGCGCATACGGCTTTACCATGAGCTCAAATTACAACTCACGTCCACGCGTCGCTGAGATCATGGTCGATGGCAAGCAAAGCCACTTAATCCGCCAACGAGAAACCTTAGAAAGCCTTTGGCAAGGTGAGAAAATTTTACCATAAACGTTTTTATAACCGCCCTGCTCTGTGGCATGATTAGCTCAGAGCAAATCCGAATTAGAGCGCTATGTTAGTTAATTTCTCAAAAATGCACGGCCTAGGTAACGACTTTGTTGTTATTGATAACATCACGCAGAATGTTTTCTTGTCACGTGATCAAATAAAGAAACTGGCAGATCGCCACTTTGGTATCGGCTTCGATCAATTACTTATGGTTGAAGCCCCTTACTCTCCTGATTTAGATTTTCACTATCGTATTTTTAATGCTGACGGCAACGAAGTGGAACAATGTGGCAATGGTGCTCGCTGTTTTGCGCGTTTTGTGCGCATGAAAGGCTTGACCAACAAACATAAAATTACCGTATCAACCAAGTCGGGAAACTTAACCTTATACATAGAAAAAGATGGTCAAGTAACCGTAAACATGGGCCACCCAGTCTTTGAGCCAAACAAAATTCCTCTCAAGGCAAGTAAACGCGAGTTAACGTACATTATTCGCACTGAAGAGCACACTATTTTTAGCGGTGCCGTGTCGATGGGGAATCCGCACTGCGTGTTAGAAGTCGACGACATTCAAACCGCAGAAGTCGCAACCTTAGGTCCACTACTTGAAAACCATGAACGCTTTCCACAGCGCGCAAATGTAGGATTTATGCAGGTTATTTCACAAGACCACATAAAACTAAGAGTGTGGGAGCGAGGCGTAAATGAAACATTAGCCTGTGGTACAGGGGCGTGCGCAGCGGTGGTGATTGGTCAAATACAAAGTAAACTGGCAAGCACTGTACAAGTTGACTTACCAGGAGGAAGCTTACAAGTGCGCTGGCAAGGTGAAGGTCATCCAGTAAGAATGACAGGGCCTGCAGAGCATGTATTCGACGGACAAGTGGCATTATGAGTAAACTAACAGAACAACATGTAGCTGAGTATTTAAAAGCACATCCAGACTTTTTAATAAATAATCCAGATGTTCTTGCGACACTTGAGTTGCAACAGCAAACGGCCGCTGCGACATCATTAGTGCACATTCAGCAGCGTCAGTTGCGTGAACACAACACCTTATTAAAAAATAAAATTGAGCAGTTAGTTGCACAAGCAAAAGAAAATGAATTGATTCATCGTTTGTTTAGCGAATGCCATCGCCAACTGTGGACTAACTACGACTTCAAAACGCTGGCAAATAATCTGCGCAATATTATTTGCACAAACCCGCTAATCAATGAATGTCAGTTAGTAAAGTATGAAAAAAAATACGATGATTTAATTGCTCACCGTTTACAAAATGACGGCATCTACTTAGGACGAGTGAATCAGCAAGAACGCGATTTATTATTTTCAGAATCAACCCAATCAACTGCCTTGTATTTGATTGGAAATAGCAACCACCCTGTCGCTATTTTGGCGTTTGGCAGTGATGATGTTAACCACTTTGAGCCCGCTAAAGACAGTTTTTTTGTGCTTGAGTTCGTTCGCTCATTACAGCTACGGTTATTGGAACTTGCATGAGCGACGTAACAACGCCAGACCTTAATGAATTAAGCGATGCATGGCGTACGCCCATCCAGCTTTTTGCTGACTACTTACGTTACGAAAAACAATATTCGATACACACCATAAACCAATACACCAGCCAGCTCGGCTTTGCCGCTTTATATTTTAGTAAGCTCAGTGAGAACTGGTTTACGGTTCAAGGTGAGCATATTCGCCGCTACAGTATGCAGCTGCGCAGTAAACAGTTAAGTGGCCGCACCATTAGTTTAAAGCTCAGCTGTATTCGCAGCTTGTATAAATTTTTAAAAGCAAAGAACATTGCCAATCAGGCACATTACCATAACCCTGCTGAAGCTATTAAAGGGCCTAAATTCTCAAAACCCTTGCCGAAAAATTTAGACGTTGATCAAATGGCAAAATTGCTAGAATTACCCGATGACGATCCTCTCGCTATTCGTGATAAAGCGATGATGGAGTTAATGTACTCATCGGGCTTGCGTATTAGCGAGTTAGTTGGTGCCAACATACAAGATATCAATCCCCGAGAAGGCGAAATTTTAGTACGGGGTAAGGGCAACAAAGAGCGTTTACTGCCCGTGGGGAGTAAAGCGTTAAGTGCGTTAAAAGCATGGCTAAAAATTCGCCCACAATTTGCACACCCTGATGAAATAGCCATATTCGTCAGCAGCCAAAAGAAACGTATTTCAATACGTCATGTACGGTTGCGCATGCAAGAGTGGGGGATCAAGCAAGGTATCAGCTCACAAGTACATCCGCACAAGTTACGTCACTCATTTGCATCACATATTTTAGAATCGTCGGGTGACCTGCGTGCAGTACAAGAGTTATTGGGACACACTAGTTTGTCTGCGACTCAAGTTTATACACACCTTGATTTTCAACATTTAGCCAAAGTATACGACAACACCCACCCACGCGCTAAAAAGCGCTCAACACCCGAGTAACCCTGTAATTATGATCCGATTTAATCGTGCCTTATCGCCCGTTTCTGTTCTAAGTTTTGATTTAGATGACACCTTATACAACAATCATCCAATCATAAAATCAGCCTTACAAGCCCAAGCTGACTACTTAGCAAATATTGAGCAATGGCCTGCCGACAGTATGAACTACTGGCTGACATGTCGCGATAATGCATTAAAACAAGACACAACCTTGGTTGACGATGTCACTCGTTGGCGACAAGCAGCCCTGTTATATGCAATGCAGGATCTTGGCTTTGAACACGACCTTGCCAAACACCATGCCGAACAAGCATATCAGGCCTTTGCAGATGCTCGTAGTCAAATAACCGTTGCTGATGATGTGCTTGAATTACTTGAAAAGCTTGGCAGGCATTTTCGCTTAATCGCGATTACTAATGGCAATGTCGAGGTTGAAAAGTTTAATCTAAATGGGGTGTTTGAGTTAGTGCTTCAAGCAGGCCCACATGGTAAAGCAAAGCCTCACGCTGCTTTATTTAATAACGCAGCGCAGTTATTAAATGTCGCTCACAGTGAAATTTTGCATATTGGTGATAGCTTAGACACTGACGTACAAGGCGCTAATAATGCGGGCTGTCAGAGTGTTTGGTTAAATAACCAAGCGACTAATTATCAATACAAAGGGCTGGCGGATATTGAAATTGAAGATATTTTTGCATTAAATCACTTAATTAAAGAGTAACTATTTTTACACGGTCTCGGTTGTTGCTAAAGTAATCCTCTAATCATTGAGATTTTTAGGCAAAATAAATGAATACTCTGCTGAAACTTTTACTACTGTGCTCATTAAGCATTAATGGCTACTTTATTTGGCAGCTCAGTCGTCAAGAGACCACGGTGATAGCAGATAAACAGCAATTTACAGCAACTCAGGTTAATAGCGCTGTTCAACCTAAGCTATTTGAGCACGCCATCACATTGTTTAATAACCAACAATTCGATAAGGCTGTTGCCGCATACTCGCAGCTCAAGGACAATTCACCGCAATACGCACAGCAACTTAAACATGCATGGCAACAAACCGTTGAAACATGGCTGCTAGAGCAGCACGAGCATATCAGCGAGCAATTTCTAAGCGCCTTTTTAAACAGTCATCCATACGATGCCGCCATGTTAAAGCTCGATGCAAAACGGTTAATTAATCAAGGTTATGTACAACAGGGTATTGTTAATTTGATGGCGCTAAGTGATCAATTAGACAGTAATCCGCACAGTGACCTCACTCAGCAAATAGAAGAGCTCACTACTTTACACAGCAATCACTTAATTAACACACAACATTGGCAGCAATTGCTCGAACACAGCCAGCAATGGTTAGAATACGCGCCCTATCATGCCTACTACTTATATATTCATGCATTGGCTTACTACCACTTAGGTGACTATGTGGCGAGTCAAATAAGTTTAGAGCAGTTACCTAATAACCATGCCTTTAAAACACAATCCGACCAACTTAGGCAAAAAATACAGCATGCTTTGGCAGGCGTTGAGAAAATAAAATTAACTCCCCGAGGGGCGCATTACCTTGTTAGTAGCGTTATTAATAATGAGATTGAGGCCACGCTCATGATTGATACGGGAGCAAGCTTTACCGTTATTGACCAAGCGCTATTGAATACACTCAGCGAACCGGCCCGCTATATTGACACCTTACACGTAAATACGGCGAATGGGCTCGTTGAAGCACAACGCTATCGAGTACAATCGTTTCGCATAGGCCAGCAAAAAGTTGATGACTTTGATATTTTGGTTATCAACAATCACACGGGCTTCGGCCTACTTGGTATGAACTTTTTAGAGAAATTTAAGTTTAATATCAATCAGCAACTGGATGAGTTAGAGTTAACAAAGACTATTTATTAAGGACGAAACATGACACTCAATGACTTCTTACAAAAATTAGCTGAAACACCCCATTTAATCGAGTTTACCGATACAATGGCGGTAATTGATCGTCATTATGACTTTACGCCCAGTGGTTTCAATAATCACGGACTAATTAGTTCAGCCAATGAGAATAATGGATCATGTAAAATCTTCGCGTTTGCCAAACTTAATCAACTCAGCAAACAAAACACCCTCGATTGTTTTGGCGCGTTTTACCGTGAAGACGTTGTTAAACACCCTGATGGCCAAGATCACATGAATATACGCACATTTATGCTCGCACCTGAGACTACGCCGTTTTTGGGGATCACCTTTAGTGAAGAAAATGTACTAAAAGCAAAATAACTACAGCTTTTTTTCCATAAAATAACGGCAGCCGTTGAGTGGATAATTTGCCATTTGGTACACCACTTGGTAGCCGTTTTTTTCGTAGAAAGGTTTAGCTTGGAAATCAAGCGTATCGAGTTGAGCGACCGTTGCCCCAAGCGCAATAGCTTTGGTTTCTAACTCATGGAGCAAACGCGTTGCAAGCCCTTTACCTCGTGTAAAGTCGTCGCACCACAGCCAACTTATCAGCAGCCAGTTACCAAATACATAACCATGAATACCCGCAACAGTATCACACTTTTTATTCACGTATTTAAAACCTAACGGCACGCGTTCAGCATTAAAGTGCTGCTTATTAAATGCAACAACATGCGCCCTTAGCTCATCGTTTAGCTCTACCGAGTCATCACTTTTTAATTGATACATAGCATACCTATAAATGTTATGACTCAGTATAAGCGTTTAACGTATTCAGTATAAATGATTTTTTCCGTAAGGGACTTCTAGCATGTTGCTCGCAAGTTTTTCTGGCTGGCCACACATTTCATCGTACGCACTGGTATGACGTAACACCATCTCACCATAGCTCAAATGATCAAGTCGCTTTTGAATATGCAGCGGGCTCAAATCACGGATAAACTCGCCTTTCTCGTCAGTAACATAGTACTCCACATTATTGATAACCACAGACACTTGATAAAGTGCCATTTCCAATGAGTGCACAATAACTTTTTGCAGTGGTTGGTGCGCTGCAAGTTCAGATAACTTAATCGCCATGTGAAATCCTCTTTGTGTATAGAGTTATCTATACGTGAATTTGGTATACTGTGATCAAATTAATTGTGCAAAAATCATCCATGGTAGAAAAAGTACGGCTTGCTAAATATATTGCTCATGCTGGCATATGCTCTCGTAAACAAGCCTCACGCTTAATTGACCAAGGCGTTGTAAGGGTTAATGGCCAAGCGGCAAATCATATTGACCATGTAAACGACGAAGATGAAGTGATTGTTGAAGGACAGACGATCACAGGAAAAGCACCAATGGTTTATTTTGCTTACCATAAACCCGTAGGCATTGATTGCAAACTCAATCGTAGCGATGCACAGAGCCTTATCCATTTTTTACCGAGCGAAACCCGCGTTTACCCCATTGGCCGCTTAGATAAAGACTCCCGCGGACTGTTAATACTGACCAATGATGGTGAGTTTTGTAACCAATTAATCCACCCAGACTTTCATCAGCCAAAACGCTACCTGGTCACGGTCGATAAACCGTTAAATCACACTTTCTGCCAAACAATGGCACATGGCGTGCCTGTCGATAAACACATCACTCTTCCGTGTGAAGTAACGCAAGTAAATGAGCAGCAGTTTATGATTATCTTAAGGCAAGGGCTTAACCGTCAAATTCGCAAAATGGCGCACTATTGTGGCTACAAGGTTATTGATCTTTATAGAATTGAAATTGCCAATTTATCTATCGAACAGCTCGGCCTTGCAGAAGGGCAAACAACCCGTATCGAAAAAACAGACATCATCTAACAAAAAAAGTTTGCATTATTTGACTACAGGTGTAATCTTTAATTAAAGATTACATATGTAGGCAATAAAATGATTGAACTTTCAAAAGCAGAATTCGAAGTATTAGATGCCGTGTGGCTCGATTATCCTGCGACAGCCAGCCAAGTTATTGAGCGTTTAAGTGACGATAAAGAGTGGCACGAAAAAACCATAAAAACCTTACTCAGCCGCTTAGTTAAAAAAGGCGCACTCAGCTTTGAAAAACAAGGGCGACTGTATAACTACACGCCTTGCATTGCGCGTGAAGAGTACACACTAAAAGAAAGCCAAAGCTTTGTTGAACGTTTCTTTAATGGCCGTATAGCCCCGCTGGTTAGCGGCTTTGCAAAGTCTGAACAACTTTCTCAAAACGACATTGATGAGCTTAAAAAAGTCATTAATGATTGGGAAAAGCAGCAAAAGTAAGGTGATGTCATGTTCGAAACGTTTTTTAATTGGCTATTAGAGCAGCAACTCTTTATCTCTTGCGCTATTTTATTTCTTATCCTTCTTGAGCGAAAGCTCCTCAGCCACGTATCTGCTCGCCTTGTTTATGCGTTATGGGCATTACTCCCTGCGTGTTTAATGTTGGCAAATTTGCCTGATCATTTAAAACCAATACACAATCAGTTCATTAGTCAGTTTACCATTACCCCATCTAATCCAGTGACGCCACAGCTATCACTGAGCTGGTTCGCTATTTATAGCCTAATAACAATTACACTTATGCTCTGTGCCGTGTACTTTCATTATCAGTTTCTCACTCGCTTAAAATTAAAGCCAATAGCGACCCCTAATGACAACTATAAAGGATTACGTTTTTATCAAAGTGAAAAAGTCAGTTCACCCTTAGTCATTGGGCTGATAAAAACCAAATTAGTCCTGCCATCTAATTACAACATTAATTACGACCAGCATGCTTTAGCCCTTATTTTGGAGCATGAGTGTGTCCACATTCATCGTAAAGATAATTTAATTAACGCGTTGGCGCTCATGGGCACCTTGTTAATTTGGTTTAACCCACTCGCCTGGTTGGGCTATGCCAGCCTGCGTCGATTGCAAGAGCTTTCATGCGATGAACACGTACTAAAAGATAAATCAACGGAACAACGAATTCTATACAGCAAGGCATTAGTGCATTGTGCAAGCTTTAGCACCGTGGGACTCATGGCTTACTCACAATACGGAGATAAAAACACCATGTTACAAAGACTCAACCAAATTAAACAACTCGATAATAGCTCGTTTATTGCAAAAACAGCACTTGTTATTTTTGCGGCCGGTATGCTTAGTAGCTTTGCAATTGCAAAACAGCCTGTGAATGCAGAGAAAGAAAAAGACTACCAAGCTGTGATGCGTGTAGAGCCTATCTATCCAGTGCAGGCAGTAGAGCAAGGAATAAGCGGCTCAGTTGTATTGAAATACGACATTTCACCCAGCGGGGCCACCAGCAATATCAGTGTTGTGAGTGCTGAGCCTGAGGATGTATTTAACCGAGAGGCTAAGCGCGCACTAAAAAAATGGCAATACGCGCCAACTGAATCAGGCTATAAAAATGTCCTCGTGCAGCTCGACTTTGCTTTGGATGAAAACGTTAAAGCGAAGGATTTAATTGAGAAAATTAAAGTGAGCTCTAAGTAATTAACGAGCACCAAAGACCCTAAAGCAAGCGCCTTTTTTAAACCGCTTGCTTTGTGGTTTTTATAAACAGACTGCAATCATCGCCACGGCACAAACATAACCAACGAGCCAAACCAATGAACGCAGAATATCTTGGTTTATATAGTAAAAAATGCAGTACATAACACGTGAAACAACATGCATAACAGCCAATGTTTCGGTAACGTGATACACATTGTTAGTACTCATAACGACCGCTAAAGCAACACCAAAAACAATCAAAGATTCAAAACTGTTTTGGTGTGCAGCCAACGCGCGAGCGCCAAATCCTGTTAGTTTGCTCTGCTGCTCTCTTGGGTGTTTATTGTCGTATCCCGCAAGCTTATTTTGTGCAAATGCGACGGGCGCTTTCGCTAAATAAGGCAATAATACAGCAATGAGTGCACACAGTATTAATGTTGTCATAACGCTTCCCTATTCTGTTGTATACACCTACCCTAACGTAAACAGAAAAAAGCCGCTACCTTTAACGACACCGTCTAACACAGCTGATTTTTTCTCAAGTTGATCGATAAGCTAATGCGCTTACAACACGGCTTTGTTACTCTAACAGCCTCTCCCCATTAATTTATTTTCAATATGACTTGGATTTTCTTAACCATTTTTGCCGCCTTTATGCAGTCGTGGCGAAATGCATTACAAAGTAAACTCAGCGCACATGTCAGTGTAGCAGGGGTCACTTTGGCACGTTTTATTGTTGCAAGTCCTATTGCAGCGCTGTATTTATTGAGCCTTTATCGTTATCAAGCAACCGCACTCCCCGACTTCAACCCTGCTTTTATTGGTTATATTGTTGGTGCAAGTGTTGTACAAATTGTCGCAACCGGCTTAATGGTTAAACTGTTTAAAATGAACAACTTTGCTGTTGGAGCAGGGCTTGCTAAAAGTGAAGCTTTAATGGCCGCCATTTTAGGAGTGCTATTCTTTGGTTCTGCGCTGTCTTTATTAGGTTGGTTTGGTGTATTTATTGGTGCCATTGCCGTCTTACTGCTCAGTGGGATTGCCAATGTCAAACACTTCAACTTAGGTACCGCGTTATTGGGATTGGCTTGTGGTACTTCATTTGCGCTTTCATCATCTTGGATCCGCGAAGCAAGTCTTAACTCAGGACTGAGTTTTCCGCATTCTGCAGCATGGGTTTTAGTACTTATTATTAGTCTGCAAACTGTTATGTTGTGTTTTTATATCGCGCTAAAAGAACGCGACACCTTTGCAAAAATGTGGCAACACAAAGGCACGACAACTGCCGTCAGTGTGTGTAGTTGTTTGGGGTCTATAGGGTGGTTTAGTGCCATGAGTTTACAGCATGTTGCGTATGTGAAAACGCTAGGGCAAATTGAGGTGTTCTTTACCATAATGGTATCAATACTGTGGCTTAAACAGCCGCTAAAACGCCAAGACACGGCAGGGCTCGTGTTAATTGCGCTCGCGGCTATACTCGTTATGCTTCCTTAAAAGAGCGGCAATAGCCGCTTTTTTAATGACTGATTTTAAGCGTGATCACACCACTTATAATCAGTAATACACCCGCGATGCGACCAAATGTGGCTGCATCGCCGTAAAACAAAATACCCACTAAAAAAGTACCTGCAGCACCAATGCCTGTCCATACTGCATAAGATGTCCCCATGGGTATTTGTTTTTGTGCAAGCCATAACATGAACCCGCTGGCGACCATAAACGCCACGGCAATCGAAATACCTAACCAGCGGCTTTCTTGATCTTGCGACATTTTAAGCCCAACAGGCCAGCCTATTTCTAATAACCCCGCCACAATTAAGTATAGCCATGCCATTAGTCGTCTCTCTTTTTCAGTATCACATCGTACAAGTCTTCACGACGGTCTTTTAAGTTACGCACGGTTCCTTCGCTGTGAAGAATCTTCAACTTATCCATGTCTAAATCACTGAATAACAGCATTTCGGTATTTGGGGTTGCTTCGTTTAATGTCGCATCGTGTGGAAATGAAAAATCTGACGGCGTTAATACTGCCGATTGTGAATACTGTACATCAAGGCTTTCAACTTCAGGTAAATTACCAACAGAGCCAGCAATAACCACGTAGCACTCATTTTCAATAGCACGCGCTTGTGCACAATGGCGCACACGTAAATAACTGTTTTTAGTGTCTGTCCAAAAAGGCACAAACAAAATATCTAGGCCTTGTTTTGCTAAAATACGCGACAACTCTGGAAATTCAACGTCATAACAAATTTGGATCCCCACACGCCCCGCGTCGGTTTCGAATACCGCAATTTTATCGCCGCCTTGAATAACCCAGTCGTTTTGTTCATGAGGCGTAATATGTATTTTACGCTGCTCATCAATTTTACCGCTTCGATGACACAAGTAGCTGACATTATAAATCTTATCGCCCTCTGCCAGTGGCATTGAACCGGTAATAATATTGGCATTGTATTCAACAGCCATACGTGACATCGCATCGCGAAAAGTTTCGGTGTACTCAGCTAAGTAACGGATCGCTTCTGTTTGATTGCTTTGCTCAGTTAAGCCCATTATTGGCGCATTAAAGAACTCTGGAAATAAAATAAAGTCGCTTTTATAGTCAGACACTGTATCCACAAAATATTCAACTTGTTTTAGCAGTTCTTCTACCGAGTCAACACAGCGCATTTGCCATTGTACAGCCCCTACACGCACTATAGATTTAGTTGATTCAAGCACAGTATCAGTGGGTTCAAACATAATGTTATTCCACTCTAACAACGTAGCGTAGCCCACTGACTCTTGGTCTTCAGGTAGGTATTTTTTTAGCAGTCGCTTTACCTGAAAATCATTCGAAAGCTGGAAACTGAGAATCGGATCATATAATTCTTTGTGATCAACTTTCTCAATGTATTCCATTGGCGACATATCACTGCTGTGATTGTAATAACGTGGAATTCGCCCGCCCGCTAAAATAGCGCGTAAGTTATACTGACGACAAAGCTCTTTACGTGCGTCATATAAACGACGACCGAGTCGCATACCTCGGTGGGTCGATGAAATAACCACATCTAATCCGTATAACGCATCGCCTTCTGGATCACTAAAGACACGGTCATGACCATCAACAATATCTTCATAAGTATGGGGGTTAGAAAAACGCGCATAATCAACTTGCACACTCAGTGCTATGCCTACTAAAACGCCATCATCCACAATCCCGATTTGACCTTCAGGAAATTGATCAATCAGTCTGAAAATCGTATGGCTTGGCCACGCGCCCCCCAGCCCAGGATAGGCTTGATCCATTAAAGTTTTTATTTGTGGATACTGCTCTTTCGTTAAATTACAGATCGCTAAATGCGTTTTTTCTGCCGGCATACATACTCCTTTTAGGCACGAGAGGACAAACCAAGCGGCAATGTGCATACTATTCTCTCAACTAATTGATTCTAGTCTGCATCTTTTGCTTGTTATGCTAAACCCTAAGCTTAGCAAATATCAGGTGAACACGTGTTTAATCCTGCGCCCAAATTGTGAACTTTTTTACTGTTATCTATGTGAATAACCTAGAATAGCTGATCACTGCTGAAATTATCATCTATACTTACATTCTCCCTGTCTGTATCTATGAGGTTGGTTTGATAAAACATCTACTTAAACAACCTACGCAGACTGGATTAGAAGAAATTGAACATGTAAAGTTTCTCATCATTTCTAGAATTGCTTATTTTGCGTTAGCAGTTCATGCCTTATTAATACCAGCCTTTGCCCACATTGGAGCCAATACGCTTGCCATAGTAAACGTATTAAGTGTTTTTGCTTGGGGCGGTGGCATCTTTCTTATAAACCAAGGATTAACCTCATTAGCGCTGAGAGTATTTTGCCTCGAAGTGCTCATTCATGCAGTGGTGGTATGTGCAACACTGGGACTCAGCGCAGGGTTTCAATTTTATTTATGGACAATTTCTTGTATTTTAATGATCGACTATCAATTGCCGTTAAAACGCGCTGCTATTTATAGCTTTTTAATGATCATCACCTTTGCTTTGTTATACGTCTTTTTTGCCGAAGTAACCTATACCTTTTCCTACCCTGAACTCATTCCTCATATCAATGTGATCAACATCATTATCGCTGGATTACCCATGGTATATGGCATTGGCTTAATTAGAGAAATAACGATATCACAGCGAATAGAGCTGACAGAAATGGCCTCTCGTGACCCACTTACAAAATTGTATAACCGTCGTTTTGCAAAAAAACTCATCCTAGCAGCCCATAAAAAAAGCATTGAGAACGCTGATAACCTCTGCTTAGTTATGGCTGATATTGATCACTTTAAAAATATAAATGACAGCTACGGCCATGATAAAGGCGACACCATATTGTTGAATATTTCTGCCGCTATTCGTGCTTTTTTAACTGAAAATGATATTGCGGTACGCTGGGGAGGAGAAGAGTTTTTGTTACTACTAGGGCACACCAATCAACAACAAGCCTTTGCCAAAGTCGAAGCATTACGCCAGCAAATTGCAGCCATTGAACCGCATCAAGACTTTCCTGAATTAACCGTCACGATGAGTTTTGGCCTTATTGAATGGCAACCGTTAGCGTCGCTTGAGTGCATGCTGCAACAAGCAGATGCCGCATTGTATAAAAGCAAGCACTCAGGGCGAAATAAAACCACCATCGCGACCGGACAAAGTAGCGTATTTAATAACGTTGACGCCGTTAGTTAACCGCGTTAATCGTAATACTGTGTACGATATTTTGCGGCAACAGTGGCGTCAACTCGCTAGACACATAATCATTAAACCCTGCACGGTAAAACTCCGATAAAGGATGACCTGACTGACCTCCAGGAATCGCCATAATCGCATTTTCTAGATAACCTGGCTGTACGATAAAGCGCTGTGATGCGCCAAAACTTCGACCTTGTACTGCGGGCATAAAAGTATCGCCAAACCCCGGAGCCGTTGGCATATTCAACAGCTTTTTAAGCACTGGGATCTGCTTAGCGAATGGGTGTTCAATCACCAATTGATTCACTTTTCCCCACTCCCAACTATGTAAATTATTGCCATACTGCTTCGTTAATTTAGCGACGGTGTGATCGAATACTGCCAACATTTGCTGCTGCCAATCGCTGTACTTTGGATTTAACCAGTGTGCCGGTTTTTCCTCAATCAATTGCCGAAGCGCAGGCTCTAAATCACGCTTTACATATTTCAAGCTACCGCCGTCTAACTTAAGTGTGTTTTCAAGAGGACTAAATAGGCTATTAATAACTTCGTCTCGATAACGTTTCACTAAGGTATAGCCTATTGAGTCGCTACAAGCACAGGCTTGCCAGTTGTTAAGCGCTGTTAAGTAAACAGCATACTTATCACCGGCAGCAGTTAATTGATTAACAAGTAAATTATGCCAATCTTTTAAAAAGCGCGCTTCATTATCGTGTTGTAAGTCATAAAAGTCTTGTTCGTTAAACTGTTGTTTTTCAAATAAGCGATCGCGAATTTGCGCTGAACGAGCCCCCATCGCATACGCTCCATTACCAAAACGCGCATGGTCTGCTGCAGAAACAACACGTGAATTACCCGTCCAAAGGCGACCACTCTCAGGGTTTTTAACAAAGGGGCGATCGGTTTCATTATCATGCCATTTGGGTGAGTAATCTTGCTCCGATACCGCAAGCTGATGAGGCACTTTACGTGCTGGAATTGCCCCCATATTTTTCCATGCTGCACTGCCCTTATCATCAACCACCATGAGGTTTTGCACCGGAATACCAACATACTCTGCAAGCGATAAAGCGTCATCGACATTGCGCGCTTGCTCAAGCTTTAAAAGCGCCATGTTTACAGCATAATCATGATGGGCAACCCAGCTTAAGGCGTATGGCTTACCGTTAATCTCTGTCACAGGGCCATATTCACTCATCGTTAATGCATAATGCTCAGTGCTGCCATCATTTAAGAGTATGGGTTCGTCGATTTGCCATGTTTTTTCTTTTCCATCCAGTGCAATCCAGTCAGCAGTGTCGAGGTACCCATTGGTAAACCCCCAAGCGATTTTATTATTAGTGCCCACAACAATAGCGGGCGCTCCCGGTAATGATACCCCTGTAATTTGCTGCATTTCTCCCTTTAATGGGTAATTCAATTGCGCGCGATACCAAATGATTGGCACAGCAAACGACAAATGCATATCATCCGATAACATGGCCGACCCTGTGGCGGTTAAATCGCCTGTTACTGCCCAGTTATTACTGCCTACTTCTTGGTTTTCATCAATGTGAGTCATCGCCCACAGCGGCTCATTTAATGCGGGAATCTTGCCTGAATATGGGGCTAATTTACTGTTATCTAGCGCGGCTTGATAGGGACTCGGTTGAGTTATAAATTCAACCATTGCATTACCGTACCGTTGTTCAATTTCAATCAGTGTTTTATCACGCTCAAAGGTTGCCGTTTGCAAATCTAAGTACATACTAAAAATAATCAGTAAACTGTCTTCACTTTGCCAAGGCTTGGCCTCTGCGCCCGTTAAAATATACTCAAAACTGTCGAAACCAACTTGTGCATGCCCTTCATTGACTCCCGCTGTATAAGCTTTTAATAAAGCCTGATCTTTATCCGGTAATTGTGCGAGCATAATTTGGCTGCGTTGTCGCAATTGATGAAAACGCATTTTTTTATCAAGGCCTAGAGCTGCTTTTCCAAATAGCTCACTCAGTTCCCCTGCTGCGTTTCGACGCAATAAATCCATTTGAAAAAAGCGATCTTGCCCATGCGCAAAGCCAAGTGCATAAGCGGCATCTAAACGGTTTTGAGCATGAATTACGGCTTGCCCCAGCTTATCGCGCTCAATTTTTACTGAGTGGGTAATTGCCGAGCTGGTTCCCCGACCATCTAAAGCAGGTAAACTTAAATTCAACACACCATAAGTGATCCCCGTAGCGAGTAGCCCCACTATAAGTAAGCTTATTAGTAACCATTTGATTATCTTAAACATGCCCAAATTCCTTGCGCGAAAGTAACAAATACATGGGTATAGTAACCCGTGCTTTGTGAAAAAATAGTGTTACGATACAAATAATTAAATTTAACGTGGACAGCTCAATTGTCCATTGTTAATTACGACAGAAATTGTCTATAGTAGGAAGATAGTATAATACGCAATAAGACTTATGCCGCTAGCGACTGAAAACGACAATAAAAAGCTAAGAAAACTCAGGCTCGCTTTCTGGTTTTCGCTCGCGCTAATTGTATTGATTGGTTTTGTATTAGATCACATTAATTACAACCGCGGAAAAGACGCCTTTCGCTCTCAAGAACTGGCTAAATTAAGCGCCTACCGTGCTGAACTTGAATCAATCCTCATTTCAAATATCCAGCTTGTTCGTGGCCTTGCTGTCGCGGTTGCTGCCGAGCCCAACCTTGATCAAACACGCTTTGCACAAATTGCAGCCCCTCTATTTGAGACCTCTTCAGAGCTTAGAAATATTGGTGGCGCGCCCGATATGGTTATTCGTATGGGCTACCCGCTAGAAGGTAACGAAAAGTCGATTGGCCTTAACTTTTTAGAGAATGCAGCACAGCGCGATGATGCCATTAAAGCACGTGACGAGAATACCATTGTCATGGCGGGCCCATTAGAATTGGTGCAAGGTGGCCACGCATTAGTCGCCCGAATGCCTGTTTTTATGCCACCTGACCATAAATTTTGGGGCTTACTCTCGGTGGTGCTCGATATTAATAAGATCTATACCAACTCTGGCTTGGTCTCATTAGGTAATCATTACGACATAGCACTACAAGGGCGAAACGGCAAAGGCCAACACGGTGAATTCTTTTATGGTCAAAAGCATATTTTAGAGAACACGCCACTCAGTTTCAGTATTACATTTCCGGGTGGTGAATGGCGCATGTATGCGGCGCCAAAAGCAGGTTGGAGCCCTCCTAGTTCAACAATATGGCCACTTAGGATAGCCATAATTTTGGTTTGTGCGTTATTTGCTAGCGCATCGCTATTTTTCTTAAAAATGCTAGAACGACAATACAAAAGCGAACGAATGCTTGAAACCATGAGCAGTCTTGCCAAAATCGGCGCGTGGTCTTTTAATCTTGAAACCAAAAACATGTATTGGTCAGATATGACCAAGCAAATATTTAACTATCCGATAAATAAACAACCTGAATGGCCTACCAATTTTAACGGTTTTAAAGCGGGCTTTAGCCGCGACAAAATTCGCCACCTTTACGAGCAGGCGCTTAAACATGGCAAGAGCTTTGAAACACAAATTCAAATTATTAATGCAAAAGGTGATGCGGTTTGGGTTTTAGTCCACTGTGAGGCTGAGCATAAGAATGGTCGATGCATCAAGCTATTTGGCTCAATTCAAGATATAGATGCGCGCAAACTAATCGAACTTGAAAACCAGAAAATAGCACTACACAACGAAATTTTAGCATCTTTAACCGTGAATGATGCAGTCCTGACTGGCAACTTAAACTTGTCTAAGCATGTAATTGTGCAAGCAATTTGCCATGCGCTCAATGTCGACCGTGCAAGTATTTGGTTGTTTAGCGACGATAGGCAGTCACTCAACACTTTTGCTATTCATGATCAGAGCAACCCACAATTTAGTGACCCCATCTGTTTGCAGCAGATTGAGGTGCAAAACTATTTTGATGCCATTAACAATAATGCCGTTATTAACGCCAGCGATGCTCAACAACATCCCTTTACTAAAGACTTATACACGGATTACCTTGATAAGTTTGATATTCGCTCTCTGCTTACGGTGATTATTCCTACAGGCAGTAAAACTATGGGGGTGGTATGTGCTGAAAAGTGCCATAGTCGCCAGCAATGGAGTAAAAACGAAGAAAGCTTTTTAATTGCCGTGGCTGCTCTGATTGGTAGCCTACATGCCAGCCAACGTCGTATAGAAACCGAGCAACAACTGGTGCAAGCGAAAGAAGCCGCAGAGCAGGCTGTTAAAGCTAAAAGTGAGTTTTTAGCCAGTATGAGTCATGAGATACGCACGCCCATGAATGGCGTAATTGGGATGCTTAATATCATCAAGCAAACCAAGTTAGATAGCCAACAAAATCATCATATTCAATTAGCACAATCATCTGCTGAGTCGTTATTGCATATTATCAACGATATTTTAGATTTCTCGAAAATTGAAGCAGGCAAATTAGATATTGAAAATATTAGCTTTAATGTATCAAAACTACTGGGTGACACCGTTGAGTCATTTGCGATTAAAGCAGAGCAAAACAATACCAAGCTTGTGCTTGATGCCACCCAAATTACTCATGAATTTATTGTTAGCGATCCTAATCGTATTCGACAAATTATTAATAACCTACTCGGAAATGCGATTAAATTTACAAAAGATGGCGAAATAATCGTCATTGCGACGGTCAAACAGATTGACGATGCGATGTATTTAGATTGCTCTGTCGTTGATTCTGGGGTTGGTATTAAACCTGAAAAACAAGCCACATTATTTGATTCATTTACCCAAGCCGATGCTTCAACCACGCGCCGATACGGTGGCACGGGCTTGGGTCTTGCTATTGTAAAGCAGCTGTGTAAGTTGATGCAGGGTGATGTCAATGTGGTTAGTTCTTATGGCGAAGGCAGCACCTTTAACTTTTCCATTAAGGTAAAATTAGATTATAAAAAACAGTCCCTCGAGCCTAGCCATATCATTGATAAAAAACAGATATTAATTGCCGACAGCTGTACTCTAAGCAGTAATATTGCCAAAAAGCAGCTGCAATTATGGGGCGCAGAAGTCGAAGAAATAAACGACATGGCCAGTTTATTAAATCGCGCCAAACAACAAAATGGTCAACGTTGCGACGCCATTTTTGTTGATTATCAACTGTATATGCAAGCAAGTGCAGCCGAAAAACAGGCCTTTAAAACACATTTTAATGCAACCCGCTGTAAACGCATTTTAATGGCCCCGATGAGTCTGACAGAAAAACAAACAAGACAAACACTGAAAGTTGAGAGTATTATCTTTAAGCCATTAACGCCCTCTGATTTGTTTAACTCTCTTGCTAACGATAAATATATCGAGCAGCAACAAATCAATAAAGAAACCTTAGTAAAAAAAGTAGCAACGTACACTGTAAATTCGGCATCGCAAATATTGTTAGTTGAAGATAATAAAGTAAATCAGATGGTTGCAGGCGCGCTGCTAAAACAAGCCGGTATTAGCTTTGACATTGCCGAAAATGGCCTTGAGGCAATTGCAAAAATAGCAAACCGAGAACATATGCCCTACGAATTAATTTTAATGGATTGTCAAATGCCTGAAATGGACGGTTACCAAGCGACACGGGCAATTCGTAACGGCGATGCAGGCACAGCACATCGCGAAGTTAGTATTGTTGCGCTTACAGCTAATGCGATGCAAGGCGATAAAGAGCGCTGTTTAAACGCCGGTATGAATGATTATTTAACCAAGCCGCTAAACTTTGATTCACTTAATAAAAAACTATCCGTGTGGTTAGACACCCACCAAGAAAGAGAGTAAAACAATGCAATTATCTCCTAATCAACAACGCGTTATTGGCTGTTTACTCGAAAAACAAAGTACAACACCCGAACATTATCCACTGTCTTTAAATTCATTAACCAATGCCTGTAATCAAAAATCAAATCGGGAACCTGTGCTCTCTCTTACTGAAGCCGATGTGCAAGACACGCTTGATGAGTTAATTGCATTACGCCTTGTCACTGTTGATGAGGGGCTGTCGGGTCGCGTGAATAAGTACGCGCACCGTTTTTGTAATACTGAATTCGGCAGCTTGCAATTTACCGAGCAGCAACGCGCCATTATTTGCTTGTTATTACTACGCGGCGCACAGACGCCGGGCGAATTAAGAACGCGCAGTAATCGCCTTGCTGAGTTTGCAAGCGTCAATGAGGTCGAAAGCGCTTTAAACTATCTAATTGAGCAAGAGTATGTTACTCGCTTAGCGCGTGAGCCCGGTAAACGCGAAAGCCGTTATCAACATCTATTTGTTGATCCACAAAGTGTACATGAAATAACGCATTCAGCAGAGCCTGAACACGATCGTGTCGATGAAGTTGAGCAATTACGGGCTGAGATCGACGAACTTAAGCGACATATAGACACTATAAAAGCACATTTAGGGCTTTAATAAAAAGCAGACCCGTAACATAATACCCCTAGATTCAACGCCAAAAATAACATAAATAGGAGCTCTACCATGCGTGCCGATATTCTGGCAGAAATGAAAGTCCAACCCACGATTGACGTAAAAGCGGAGATCACTCGACGCGTCAACTTTCTTAAAAGCCGACTGCTTGCTGCGCACTCGCGCTCGCTAGTATTAGGTATTAGTGGCGGTGTGGACTCTTCAACCTGTGGCCGTTTATGTCAATTAGCCGTGAATGAATTGAACCAAGAGCATAACACCAACGAGTATCAATTTATTGCTGTGCGCTTACCGTACGGTATTCAAGCCGATGAAGACGAAGCGCAAATGGCCGTTGACTTTATTCAACCCAGCAAGCGCATGACCGTTAATATTAAAGCCGCTGTGGATGGCATGCATGAGCAAGCTATGGCGGCTGTCATCGGCGCTGGGGGTGAATTGCCTGAACAAGCAAAAATCGATTTCATTAAAGGTAACGTTAAAGCTCGCCAACGTATGGTCGCGCAATACGAAATTGCTGGTTTTTGCCAAGGCCTCGTTGTAGGCACAGATCACAGTGCTGAAAATATCACAGGGTTTTACACTAAATTTGGTGATGGTGCATGCGACCTTGCGCCATTGTTTGGTCTGTCGAAACGTCAAGTTAGAGCGCTTGCCGAGCACTTAGGTGCCCCAGCACTGCTCGTACACAAAGTACCAACAGCCGACCTAGAATGTGACCGCCCAGGTTTAACCGACGAAGAGGCGCTCGGCTTAACGTATGAGCAAATTGATGACTTTTTAGAAGGGAAAGATGTGAGCAGTGAAGTAGAGCAAAAACTAACGGCGATTTACCTGCGTACACAGCACAAACGCCAAGCTATCCCCACTGTTTACGACGCGCTTTAAACTGCATTTAACAGCTCATAAACCGTAAATGACACTTCAAGGGCAATTAACAGCAATAAAAAGCCTATTAATTGCCCGCTTTTGACCCGCGCACACACATACGCCCCCAATGGCGCACCAAGCACAACCACAGGGATCGCGGCTAATAAATACGCTTCAACCTGCGCAGTAACTACGTTAAGAAAGAAATAGTTTACACAACTGGCCACCACCGAAGTCAACGCCATTATAATCACCGTGGTTGCTGTCGCACGTTGAATATTCGCATTGTATGCAATGACGAGCAGTGCAAATATGGCAATATCAGCCCCTGAACCAACTAACCCCGATGCAATGCCACCAATAACAGCCACCAGCGCCACTCGCGCTTTATTCACGGTAATATCAGTTTGACTGCAAATATGCTGGGCTCGTCGGTAAATACGCCACGCTAATGTGAGCGCAAAACACAACAGTAGTGAACTAAATACCCCTTTCACGACTAAGCGAGGCACGTAATCTGCAATAAACAGTAAGCTAAAAATAGCGCCCACAATTGCCAAAGGCGCAGCAATCAACACCACGTGCTTGTAATAGGCAATACGACCAAAAATAATTGTTAAAGCCGCGGCTGTCATACCAAAACTTTGAATCGCTAGAGAGAAAACTTTAGCTGTTGCAGGCTCTATTGCTAATACTTTGGTCATCACAGGAAACGCCACCGCCCCGCCCCCTAATGCCGTACCTCCGGCAACAAAGGATCCGAGAGCCATCGTGGCGGCAATACTCAATTGCGCCATAAAGTGACCCATTAGCCCGGTGGCTCCTTGAGAAAATAATAAGGAACAGTACACACTGATAATGAACAGCCATGGCATAAACCGTAACCAATGCCATGACCTTAAAAAAGCAAACATAAGCAGCTAGAAGAATCTCGAGTGCGATTATTATGCCTGACTCTTGAAGTTCAGCAAATGATCTATATAGAGATTAGATACGTAAAAGTTTTGCTTACATGATTGCAGTAAAGATGAAATAGTTCTGTAATTTGGTTTATAGTTGTTACAGTAACGTACTCTTAATGCATACCTTATCGCATTAAAAAGTCTAAGGATTTATATTAATTTATGTCATCGCCCATTTTAATTACTGGTGCAGGTCAACGTATAGGACTTGCTTTAGCAGAGCACTTTTTAGCACAAGGGCAAGCAATCATTGTCACTTATCGCACACGTCATGAAGCGATTGATACACTTGCTGGAAAAGGGGCAACCTGCATTCATGCAGATTTTAATAACGACGAAGCAATTGCGCACTTTATTGAACAATTAAAAAGTCACACAAACCAGCTTAAAGCAATTATTCACAACGCTTCAAGCTGGGACTGCGAAGCAAATAATCACGATTATGCTGCCCTGTTCGACAACATGATGCGCATTCACGCGAAAGCCCCCTATTTAATAAATCTCGCTTCGGCAGACTTATTACTTAATTATCAAAAAAACACAGGACACCCTGCCGATATTATTCATCTTACTGATTACGTAGTTGAAAAAGGCAGCCCTAAACACCTTGCTTATTCTGCGAGTAAAGCCGCGCTTGATAACTTAACAAAATCATTTGCTGCAAAATTTGCCCCAGCAATCAAGGTCAATGCTATCGCCCCTTCACTCATCATTTTTAATGAACACGATAGCGACGAATACAAAGCCAAAACATTGAAAAAATCGTTGATGGGTATTGAGCCCGGCTGCGCCGAAATTATTAACAGTGTAGAGCTACTACTTAACAGTCATTACATCACAGGCCGTTCGATGCCCGTTGATGGTGGCAGACATTTAAAATAACGAATTATTGAGAAACCTATGCACGATGATTTAAAAAAGAGTTACCAAGGCATTATTAGCGCTGTAGGCGAAGACCCTCAACGCGAAGGCTTACTAGATACACCTAAGCGTGCCGCAAAGGCGATGGAATATTTAACAAAAGGCTATCGTCAAACGTTAGATGAAATTACCAACAACGCGGTGTTTACCTCAGATGCTGATGACATGGTATTAATTCAAGATATTGAACTTTACTCAATGTGTGAGCATCACTTGCTACCCTTTGTTGGTCGTTGCCACATTGCTTATATTCCAAATGGTAAAGTACTTGGTTTATCAAAGTTTGCACGTATTGTTGATATGTTTGCACGTCGCTTTCAAATCCAAGAGCAACTTACTCATCAAATAGCGAAAGCAGTTGAAGAAGTCACTGGAGCAAAAGGCGTGGGGGTGATTGTTGAAGCGAAACACATGTGCATGATGATGCGTGGCGTTGAAAAACAAAACTCAAGCATGCGCACCTCAGTGATGCTTGGCAACTTTAGGGCTGATCCAAAAACCCGTAACGAGTTTTTACAACTAGTTAGAGGGTAATTATGGCCAATGCAATTATTAATGTAACGAATTTAAGACTGAGAACCTTTATTGGTTTTAACCCAGACGAGCGGGAAAAAAAGCAGGATGTGGTGATCAACTTAGAAATTCACTACCCGGCTGACCAAGCATGTGAAACAGATGCCGTTGATAAAGCGCTCAACTATAAAACCATCACTAAAGAGGTGATCAGTCTTGTGGAGCAAGGGCATTTTTTACTCTTAGAAAAACTCGTTGCAGAGATACTGGCAATTTGCCATGAGCACCAGAGCGTTCATTACGCTAAAGTGCGCGTTGATAAACCTCATGCTCTTCGCTTTGCTGACTCTGTGTCACTCACACTTGACTGGCAAAAAGACTAAAGCAACCCTTCTAGCCCAACCGCAAAGGCAAGCACGGCTAAATAACGTGCGCCTTTGCCAAGGGCAACTAATATCAAAAACACAGAAAATTTAACTCTAAATATTCCCCCAACCACTGTCAGAGGGTCGCCCACAACAGGCAGCCATGCAAACAACAAACTGTATATGCCGTACTTGTTAAATTGCGTTTCTGCTTTTTTAATTGATTTTTCTGACACCGGAAACCATTTACGGTTTTTAAAACGTAAAACTTGTGTTCCTAACCAATAGTTTACACAGCTCCCTAACACATTGCCTAAGGTGGCACTAAGCCACAGTAACCATAAAACGTAGTTGCCTTTGGCTACCATCGCTGTCATGACTAATTCTGAGGAACTCGGTAATAAGGTGGCTGAAATAAAAGCAGTAAAAAAAAGTGATAAATAGGCCATTACACACCAAAAAAGACAAGCTCAGCACGGTTACTGAGCTTTAACAGTATATTGCAATCCCATTATTTTATAAATTCAATACTCAACGGGTAGTTAACGTCTTTACCATCATTGGCCTTAATTGCACTGACCACCACCATGATAAAAGCAAACACCGCAATCACAGGCAGTAAAATCACGCCAATCACTACAAAGATAAGTAAAAAACTCACGATGTAGGCGATCATCATGGTTAATTGAAAATTAAGTGATTTACGGCCATGCTCGGCGACTAATGGCATTTCATCCTTTTTAGCAAGCCACACTATAAGCGGACCAATCACGGAACCAAAGGGGATCAACAGCCCTGCAAACGAGCTTAAGTGGCATAACATCGCCCAAGTGCGTTGCTCTTTATTACATTCCACTAATTCAACTTTTTGATTATCTTCCATTTTATCTCCTTGTTGTATTGTTTTCGTTTTTCATTTGCCTATATTATGAGGGCAGATTAAAAATTAAACGCTCACGATGCAAATGAAAAAAACACGCATAACACTGATACTCTGTAGTTTTCTAGCAACCGCTTGTTCTTCAAACGGAGCAAAGCAAGCTACGACCCCAGCGTTACCTCAAAACGATTACGTCACGTTTATTAAACCAGGCGGATCATTTAAACATAGCCAATTTACTGATATTGAAAACTATATCGTACAACTTAAGAATAAGAAAAAACTAATTATTTTATTTGCCACCTGGTGCGCTGATTCTCAGCGTACTATTGAGCAATTACAAGCAAGTCCATGGGTCAATAATTCTGAACTGCAAATTATTGCGATTGGCCGTGAAGAAAATTCCACGTCGTTGGCACAGTTTAAACGTGACTACCATCTTAACTATCCGCTTATCAGTGATGAAAATCGCACAATTTATAATGCCTATGCAAACAAAGGGATTCCTCGCCTATTGCTACTCGATGAAGATAACCGACTGATTCAAGAAGAAAATGGCGAAGATGTATACGCCCTTGAACGGCTACTTAATTTGCTGTGATAAAAAAGTGATAACTTCGTGAGGCTTTCTTGATATTGCGCTTTGATACTGTTTTTAAATCATCAAAAACAGGAAAGAACAATGAAAGCTTTACCTTTATCAATGTTAGCAGCCAGCGCTTTGACTAGTTTTTTAGGCCAAGCGGCTGAACTGGACATTAAACTGACCAACCTCACCCAAGGGTTACATTTTACCCCAGTGCTCATTGCAGCCCACAACAGTGAACATAAGTTATTTAACGTAGCAATGCCTGCCTCAACGGCATTACAAACAATGGCTGAAGGCGGAAATTTAGAGCCTTTAATTAATGAAGCGACTGCTGCAAGTAGTGACATGGTTGCGAATCCTGCAGAAGGCTTATTAGCGCCTACCAGTTCCACTATGGCCACATTAACCACCAGCGATGGCAACAATTATTTATCGCTAACTGCAATGTTACTCCCCACCAATGATGGTTTTGTCGGCTTAGATAGCTGGATGATTCCATCGCAAGCAGGAACTTACACCGTGTATTTAAATGCTTATGATGCGGGTACAGAAGCCAATGATGAACGTGTTGTTGAGGGTGCGGGTGCGTTAGGTGTTTTAGGTATTCCTGCGGCACCTGGTGGGAATGCTGGTAGTGGAGCAAGTGGTGTAACAAGTAACGAAAACAATACCATGGTACACATTCATCCAGGTAACTTAGGTGATGACGACCTCGAAGCGGGTATCAGTGATCTTAATAATACAGTACACAGATGGCTTAACCCTGTTGCGATGTTAACTGTAACCGTGAAGTAGGAGGCCGTTATGCGCTTTTCAAAAAGCTTAATTATACTCGCGCTGGGTGTAAGCCTCGCAGCATGCAGTGATTCAGATAACAATGATGTGGAAGTAAAACCTCCCGTGGTTGTCACTCCGACAAGCTACGAATTTACTGTGACAATAACCAATTTAACCGCCGCACAACCTTTTTCTCCTGTTGCCCTTATCGCTCACACAGAGGGTATGCTATGGCAAATAGGAAACTCTGCTTCAGAGGCATTAGAAAGAATGGCCGAGGGCGGTGATAACAGCCAACTATTAACCGTTGATTTTGCAACACACGCTCAGAGTGCTGAAAGCCCACTACCTCCGGGAGAGCAACTTACTCTTACACTCACCACGGAGCAGCTTGAATCATTAAAGATTAGCTTAGCGACAATGTTGGTGAATACAAATGACGCTTTTACCGGTCTTAATGCTATAGACGTGTCTTCGTTAGCTGTTAATGAATCACTTTCTCGCCATAGTCATGCTTATGATGCTGGTACAGAGACCAACTCAGAAGCACATGGTACGATCCCAGGTCCTGCTGACTCAGGAGAAGGTTTTAACGAAAGCCGAGATGATATCAACAGTGTAGCAATGCACCCTGGTGTTGTTAGCCAAGATGATGGTTTACGAAGTTCAGTGCTAACGAACCAACATAAATTTGATAACCCTGTTGCTCAGATAATCATAACGCGGACGCAATAATAATAGCACCCACTTACGCTGAGGGCATAGGGAGGTGCCTTAGCGATTTGGATATGACTATGCGCACAGAAAAAGTATTAATTGTTGAAGATGACCGAACTATACGACACTTGATCGCCACCCAGTTACAAAGCTTAAACCTACACATTGATGAAGCATGCAGTGCTGAATCAGCGATTAAAAAGCTTGCTAGCAATCACTATGGGCTTGTATTACTAGATATAAACTTGCCGCAGATGGATGGATTAAGTTTATGTCGAAAAGTTAAGGAACATTACCCAACTATCGCAGTCATTTTACTAACCGCTCTTAGCAGCGATATGGATAGAGTTATAGGGTTAGAAATGGGAGCAGATGATTATATTTGCAAACCTTTTTTCGCCAGAGAGTTACAGGCACGTATAAAAACCCAACTACGCCATCGCGCACAGCTTCTTATGGCACAATCAAGTAACGAGCAAACTGAGAAACAACCCATAATACAACTAGGCAAACTGCACATAGAATTTGCCAGCCACCAAGCATTTTTAGCTAACCAAGCAATTAACTTAACCGCCACCGAGTTTGATTTACTGGTGTATTTTGCCAAGCACCCGAACCACGTATTTAGCCGACAACAATTACTCGACCAAGTGTGGGGTTATCAACACAGTGGTTATGAGCATACAGTGAATTCACATATCAACCGTCTGCGGAGTAAATTTGAGCAATACCATCAAACACCATTTATAGAAACCGTCTGGGGTGTTGGCTATAAACTAAACCCTCGTCAGTTGAGTGCCAATTAATGCACTCGATGACCTTATATCAAAAGCTCGCATGGTCGTTCATATTTATTTTTAGCCTGTTGTGTACACTGGTATTCAACTGGAGTAAACAGCTGGAGCAAAGCGCCCAAGATCATGCACAACAAAACCTGCATTTACAGTTAGCTGAGCACCTAGTGAATGACAATCCATTAATTAAACAAGGTGTCTATGACTATAAAGCTTTGGAGAACTTATTTCATACCTTGATGATCCTCGGCCCGGCTTTTGAATTCTACTTTGTTGATTCAACCGGTAAGTTACTGACCTATTCGGCTAAACCTGGGCAAGTAATTAAACAAAAAATAAATCTCGTCCCTATCAAAGAACTAATTAATAAAACGAGTACAACACCGATTTACGGTGATGATCCTCGCAGTAATACCCAAAAAATATTCTCTGCCGCGCCGGTTTATAACCAACAACAATTGCAAGGTTATTTGTACGTGATTATTGGTGGTCAAACCTTTGATACTTTACTTAATAATATTAAAAGTAATGACATTCTTAAGATTGGTGCAATAGGGTTTGTAGTTGCAGTCATTACGTTACTTATTATCATGCTTATTCTCTTTCGATTTTTTACCTTACCCCTCACGCAGCTAAATAACGAGATTTGCCAAATTAGAGCGGCAAATTACAGCTTAACAAAAATGACACAAAGCCCACGCTATTCGGGTAACAATGAAATAGGTAACTTAAGCAAAGGAGTTCATGGCATGTTGTCTCGCATTGATGATCAATTAAAATCGTTACAACAGGCAGATAAACAGCGCCGCGAGTTACTCACTCACCTTTCGCATGATTTAAGAACACCGCTTGCTTCATTGCACGGATTTATTGAAGTAATAAAAAAACCCAAAAGTCATTTGAATGAACACGAAAAACAGCACTACTTAAGCCTTGCTATGGATAACTGCCAGCAGTTAAAACTGTTAATAGAACAAATTTTCGAACTAGCGCACTTAGAAAGTGGCCAAGTAAAAATAAACACAGAAACCTTTAATCTAGGAGAGCTTATTTATGATTGCCTGGCCAAGCTAGCATTAACTGCACAAAAAGCCGGCATAACTCTCCAGGTTATCCCTGAAATCTGCGATTTCACCGTGACCACGGATATTGCCAAACTAGAACGTATATTAACCAACCTGATCGAAAATGCTATTCGCCATACTCCGGAAAAGGGCACTGTCTCAATTAGCGTGTCACAGCAAAGTGAGCAACTTTACGTCACAGTATCAGACACGGGTATCGGCATACACGAAGACGAGTTACACGCGATCTTTGAGCCACATTATCAAGCACGAAACAGTATAAAACGAGGAACATCAGGGCTAGGGTTAGCAATATGCAAGCACTTACTAACCCTAATGGACAGTAATATCGAAGTGAAGAGTACCTTAGGGAAAGGCAGCCAGTTTCGCTTTAACTTATCAAAATAGGCATCAATAAAAGCGCATTGATGCCTTTTTGCTTATTGTTGATAACCCGCTAAATCAAGCATAAAGGCATAGTACAAGGCGGTGTCTTGTAAGCTTTTAAAGCGTCCCGACGCCCCTCCATGCCCGGCTTCCATATCTGTTTTAAACAGTACTAAATTGTTATCTGTTTTGTATTCGCGCAGTTTAGCAACCCACTTTGCAGGTTCGAAATATTGCACCTGCGAATCATGTAACCCTGTAGTGACCAACATATGAGGATAGGCTTGTTTTTTTACTTGATCATACGGTGAATATGACAGCATATAATCGTAAAATACTTTTTCATTCGGATTACCCCACTCGTCATATTCGTTGGTTGTTAGTGGTAAACTTGTGTCTAACATCGTGGTGACTACATCAACAAATGGCACTGCAGCAATCACCCCGCTATAAAGCTCTGGCGCTTGATTAACGACCGCCCCCATTAATAACCCTCCGGCACTGCCTCCCATGGCAAATATGCGTTCTTTGTCACCATACTTTTGTGCAACTAAAGATTTAGTTACATCAATAAAGTCATTAAACGTATTTTTCTTATGAAGTAATTTGCCATCTTCATACCAAGGGCGACCAAGCATTTGAGAGCCACGAATATGTGCAATCGCAAACACAAAACCGCGGTCGAGTAAGCTCAAACGCGAGCTCGAAAAACGCGGATCCATCGTCGCACCATACGAACCATATCCGTATTGTAAAAGAGGGTTACTGCCATCTTTTTTAAACTTATCTTTACGATAAACAAGGCTGACCGGTACATCAACACCATCACGGGTTGTTACATAGATACGCTCAGATGCATAGTTACTTGGCGTAAAGTCACCCAAAACGTTGCGCTGCTTAAGCACTGTTTTTTCGCCGCTTATAAGGTCGATATCGTAATGGGTATCTGGGGTTGTCATACTTGAGTAGTAAACACGTAAACGAGGATTATCCAGCTCAAAATTTCCATAGCTATCAACCATATAAGTTGGATCATTAAAAACAATCACTTGTTCATTTTGGTTTCGTAAGTCACGAATAGTTAAACGGGTTTGCCCCATTTCACGTTCCTTGTATACCAAATGATTCTTAAATAACTCGATATCTTCAAGTTTAACGTTATCCCTACCCGCAATCACCGTTTGCCAATGGCCTTTATCATGCGCTTGTGATTGATGTACCTTCATTAATTGAAAATTAACGGCATGTAGATTGGTGACTATGTAGTACCAATCCCCGTGCTTTTTAATACTATATTCAAGTTCTGGTTCACGCTCAATGAACCGCTTCGGCAAAGTACCTGTGTCATTTGCATCAATAACAGAGACACCAGAAGCACTAGTACTTTCATGATAAATATAGATTTTTTGATGGTCTTTACTCTTACCTATGCTGGTGTAATAGCGAGTATCTTTTTCTTCATAAACCAGTTCATCATCAGCTTGTGGGGTGCCTAATGTATGGCGATAAACCTGATAACCTAATAACGTTTGTGGATCTTTTTTAATGTAGTAAAAAGTGCGGTTGTCATTTGCCCAAACAACATCTCCCTCACTCCCTTCTATCGTATCTGCCAGTCGCTCACCACTGACCAAGTCTTTCACTCTAATGGTATAAATACGCCGACTTAAAGTATCTTCACCGTATGCCAATAAATGCCCATTAGGGCTTACCTCTAAGCCTGTTACAGCAAAGTAGTCATGCTCTTTAGCAAGCTCATTAACATCCAATATGACTTGTTGGTTGTTACCATCACTGGATTTGCTTCGCACATAAATTGGATACTCATCATCACCTCGCGTCTGCGATGAGTAATAATAGTCTCCCTTTTTGGTAGCCACAGAGTTATCGTCTTTCTCTATACGACTTTTAAGCTCATTAAAAAGTGTATCTTGCAGCGCTTTTGTATGCGCCATCGTGCGATCTACGTAAGTATTTTCAGCAGTGAGGTGGGCAATTACCGCCTCATTTTTACGCGCATCATCACGCATCCAGTAATAGTTATCGACACGCGTATCACCATGAATACTCATTTCATGGCGAATTTTTTTTGCAATAGGTGCCGCTATAACTGCATTTTCTGTAATACGTGATTGCTCAATATTATGTGCGGTATCAGGGACTTTATTACACGCCGTTAAAACGGCAAATGAGAGTGCTGCAAAGCAGAGAGAGTAACCAACGTTCATGAGATTCCTGTTGTATTTTTTATTATTCATCCTCCAATATAAGTAAAAACAGAGCAAGATATAAGCATGCTTTGTGAAGCAATGTAAAAAGGGAGCCGAAGCTCCCTTTATTAATTACAAATCAAGTCATTACTTTTGCTTGCGACGGCGCATAAATGCAAACGGTGCAGCTAGTAAAGTTAACCATGCTAATGAACCTGAATCATCTTTATCATCATCGTCATTACTACGAATGTCATTCACTTCAACTTCAACGTTTACTGCGTCTGACATATTGCCGGCAGAATCAACAGCAATTACAGAGAATGTAAATTCACTTTGGAATTCATAATCAAGCTCGCTCGCAACACTAATAACACCATTAGTATTAACAGTAACTAAGTTGCTACCCGATACGATAAATTCAACAACTGGCGTTTCATCTGAATCAGGATCAGAGAACTCTAACGTGCCAATCACAGTACCTAAAGCAACATTCTCATCAACAGAGAAGCGTTGTCCTGAAGCTATAACAGGCTTAGATTCTGCTGGGTCTTCTGTAACTTCAATAGTAACTAGAACAGCCTCAGACATATTTTCAGCACTGTCTATCGCAGTAACCATTAATTCGATAACTGGTGTTGTATCAAAATCAATTTCACCTACAACAGTCAGGCTGCCCATTTCATCAATAGCAATACCATCATGACCTTCTACTGAGTAAGAAACAATTGGCGTAGTTTCAGCGTCTGGATCAGATGCCAAAACAGTACCAATCACTGTTCCTGACACTGCATTTTCTTGAACAGTAAACATTTGACCCGCTTCCACAACTGGCATCATTTCAGCGGCTTCATCTGCTAAGTTATTAACCATTACTGTAACCATAGCCGGTTCAGAAATATTGCCAGCAGAGTCAGTTACCACAACTTCTATCTCTATAGACACAAGTCCTGCGTCGAAATCAAGCATTGCTTCATCCATTACAACAACATCACCTTCAGAAGTTACTGAAACAGCTGTTGAATTGGAACTGAGTACAATAAACTCAGAGATAGGGTTTGCAAGATCTGCACTGTATGTTGCTTCAAGTGTGCCAATAACAGTACCTGTCGATGTATTTTCATCAACGCTAAACATTGCATCAGAAAGAACTGGGGCTGAATTTGCGTCATCACGAGGTGTTGCTACAAATGCTTTAGAACCTGAATCAGACAGGATCATGAAGTCTGCACCTGCGTTTAATAGCGTTGCTGATGCACCAGGCTCAACTGAGCTTACTGCTTCACCAGCTTCATTCACAAGTACAGCATATACATCATTAGAAGCATCAGTAAACGTATATGTTCCCATTGCAACATCGCCTGCACCTGTAGCGATTGGTGTCCATGTTTCTTCCTCTGTACGGAAGCGAACATTTGCTGAGACTTTACCAATATCTTCAGCAGTTAAACCAAAATCACCCAAGCAGCTTTGCATTGTTAAGTGATTATTACCAATGATTTGATAGATATTATTCAGCGCGCCAGAGCTGCTTCCATAACCATGTGTAAAGGTAATTGCAGTACCAGGCTCAACATCATAGAACCACTCAAGTTTACCATTTTGAACTGTTACATCGTATGTACCATCTTGGTCTATATCGAAGTCAGCCATAAAGCCACCCACATAAGAGTGAGTGATACCTTCATTCATCACTACCGTAGTTAAAGTAACAAAACCGCTTGCACAGACTTCTGTTGGCACAGCAAACGTCTCAATTGACGCGCCCACTAAATCAAAGCGTTGGTCTTCATCTATTTCATCAGTCATTACTGTTGGTGCAAATACTGGTTCAAGTGCCACTGCACCAGTATTAGTTAACGTATGAGCAAGGCCATCTTCTGTCATCACAGGAGTAAAGCTCATTGCAGCGTTTGCTTTTGGCAATACGTGATACACAAGGTGGAATGCTCTTTCACTACCATCAGAGAAGACTAACGCACCATCAAGCTCTAAGTTTGTTAAATCAGCAGTGACTGCTTGCGAGCCAATGTTATCATCCGTCAGTGTCCATTCTGGTAATGTAGTAGGGTCAATCGTTGCTGTCACATCAAATGATAGCGTTTGACCTGCAGGAACAGTGATTGTCTCTGGGTAATCTAATGAGAATGAACCACGGTCAATATCGTTTTGATAACGCTGTTCTAAAGAAAGCGAATACACTTTGACTTCATTCGAGAAGTTCTTAACTTGTACCGTTTTTGTTAATTTAACTGTTTCTGATGCATTCACTAAACCAAACGAAAGAGCCGCTTGTTTGGTATCTGCTGCCCAAGCAGCAACAGGTAAGTTTGCAGCTTTATTAACATCAACTAAACCCGCACCGATGTAACTAATTGGCGCAAGTTCAGCATCTGGGTTAAGTGCTAATGGCTCCATTGTTACGTTTAAGTTAGCGGTATTCATTAACGTTGCTTTAATTTCAAGTGCATTGCGCTCTGGTAATGCTTCTTTCAGTAAACTCACTGCACCAGCCGTGATAGGACCAGAGAACGAAGTACCTGTAGCGCCTGTTAAACCATCACCAAGACCTGGGTGAGCCGTCATAATGTTCACGCCCGGCGCGGTAATTTCTGGTTTTAATAAACCGCCCATTGATGGACCACGTGATGTAAAGTCTGCAATTGCACCAGACAATACTAAACGCTCAACAGTTAAGTTAAATGTTCCACCCGCTTTAAGCGCAGCACCTGCTGTAAATGTTACACCTACAGAAGGAATTGTGACTGCTGCATCGGCACCGCCCATAGGTGCTGGCGTGCCATCATCTGTATTATTTGCAATGACAACGAACTCTGCACCTTTTGCTTGAGCTGCTAATACTTTAACTGTGAATGCACACGCACCACGGTCAATAATCACACCTTTGCCAGTAAAATCAACGTCATCAGCAAATGCTTCACACGCTGTTTGATTTGCTTCTGGGTAAACTAATTCAATGTTGTCATTTGTGTAACTAAATGCAGTTTGTGGACCGAAGCTAGCTGGTTGAACAATAGTTTCTTCATCGTTAACTGTACCGCTAGCAACTGACTGCTCTTCTGTAGGGTGAGTCATTGCTCCAACAGACAACGCATTCTCTGTTGTACTCGGACCACCAACAATAAATGGGTATGCACCATCATTACCCGCTGAAATAACCACGTTAGTGCCTAGCTTTACAGCCTCATTAATGAAAAGTCCAACCGCGTCGTTAGCAATGTCACCATAGTCACCACCTAAAGACATATTAATGACATCTACACGATCAGAAATATCACCATCACCATCAGGGTCCATCGCATTCTCTAACGCAAGTAATTGCGCCAACCCTGGACAGTTAGCAGCACACACTGAATAAACAAATAAATCAACATTTGGTGCAATGCCATTCACAGAGTGAGATACGTGCGTACCATGGTTTGTCGTTACATCTATTGGATCCGCATCATTATTAATGTAATCGAAACCACCAAGCACTTTTCCTTGCGGCCAATCAACAGTTGTAGGGTCTGCAATGGCTGCTTCATAGGCAGCTTCAGTGCCTTCACCACCAAATGCAGTGTGCGTATAATCAATACCTGTATCTAGTACAGCAACACGTACACCTTGACCCGTCGCTAAGCCATTCGCTACAAGTGGAGTCGCTTCAATATAGTCAGCACTATCAGCTACATGTAATTTGTAATCATAGACGGGATAAATACCTTCAACTTGCGAGTTTGAAAGTAATTTTGCGATATCTTGTTTGTTACCATTCAGTACAACCGAGCTTACAAGTGTTGATGTCTTAGCTACAACTTGAACGGGTAAGTCCATACTCTGAATAGCTTGCTCTACACTGGCTTGTGCTAATTTGGCTTGTGCTTGAACTGAGGCAACATCTGCCCCTAAACTTTTTGCATTAATAGTTGCTGGCACATTTAATTTAACTAACCAACTAGTCACTTCACTGCGAGTATTTTGTTCTTTTTTACTTACCGCACTCGGTTTAATTAATTCTTTACCTGCTAGATTATATTTTGAAAAATCATTCGCTTGCGCGCTGGCACATAGTGCACTAGTCACAGCTAAAGCAACGGCTGTTCTTTTTATTAGATTATTAGACATGGGTTCCCCTGGGATATGTTATGTTATCGTCTAAATAGTGATTGAAACTACGTTTCAGTACCAATATAAAACGTAAACACAAACCAGAACAACATCTCGATTACATTATGGTTACATTACAACCTACAAAAGGTGCCAATGTTAATCTACCCCATTGTTTTAATTGAGCTTTGACATCATAAATTTGATGTAAACGTTTGTAAACGAAAGTAGTATTTTTAGAGTAGAGTAAGGCACAATGAACTCAGAAGTCATTAACATACTAACGATGGCAAAGGTTATACAAACCGCTGTCGCTCCAGTCTTTTTAATCACCGGTATTGCGGCAACCTTAGGTGTTTTATCAAATCGTTTAGCGCGTATTACAGACCGCGCTAGGCAGTTAGAGCGAAAGCTAAAAGTCAGTACCGACGAAGAGTTCAATAAGTCACTGACCACAGAATTAAGAGCCCTGCTAAAACGTTCTCGCTGTATTCATATTGCATTTAGTGCAAGTGTATTAAGTGCTTTGCTCGTGTGCGCCGTGGTTATGTGTTTATTTTTATCACACATTCACTCTATCAACTTAAGTGTGACCATTGCCAGTTGCTTTGTGGCTGCGATGGCACTGCTCATTTGTGGCTTTTTATCGTTACTTGGCGAAGTTTTCTTAGCAACACGTAGCATGCGACGCGGGATGATCTTCGCTGACATTGATATTAATGATTAAATTAAACTTAAGTTAAGATTAACCGCATTACACTTGAATAAAACACCTAGCTAAGATACAACTCAAACAGTTTATCTTTATGACATCTAAAGGGGCAAAAGGAATGAAATTAAAACACTTAGTATTAGGTACCATGTTATCGACACTGGCACTAGGCGCAACAGCAAGCACCGTATTCGAAGAACCTAGCGACGCGATTGAATACCGCCAAGCTGCGTTTTCTATGATCCGTGTACAAATTGGTGATATGGGCGACATGTTAAAAGGAAAAGTCCCTTTTGATGCTGAGCGCTTCCAAATGCGAGCAAATAATGCTGCCGCTTTATCAAAAATGCCATGGGAAGCATTTGTTGCAGGTTCAGACAAAGGCGAAACATCAGCGCTTCCCGCGGTGTGGAGCGATAACGATACTTTTATGAAAAAAGCAGTCGCTTTCCAGCAATATGCGGATGAACTTGCGGTTGCAGCAAAAAGTGGTGATCAGAAAGTAATTGGTAAAGCATTCGGTGCGTGGGCTAAAGGATGTAAAGACTGTCATAAGTCATTTAAAGACTAGTCAACGACATTAAAAAAGGCGCCGTCTGCGCCTTTTTTAACACTTAACTCACTCAACTCACTTAATTAAACAAATAACTTAATGGCTCAGCACCCCATGTGGTAAAAAGTACCACTAAACACAGCGCAAAAATAACGAATGCAAGCAAGGGTGATTTTGTCACAGGCTCAGTCACAGAGACTTGCTCACTACTGCCCGTCAGCATTGGTTTAACGAGGTTCTTGCCTTTAATGCGATATATCACAATCGCAATTACATGCAGCACAATAGCATACAGTAAAATATCAAAGTTCAGGTGATGTAACCAACCAGCAAACTCAACCGTGTCCGTAGATACATATTTAACAAGCGGTCCATCGGTAAGTATGTCATCGCTGGTCATCAATCCTGAGCCTAGTTGCGCCAAAATTAATATAAAAAACGCAATGACCATATAGCTGCCGGCAGCCCCGTGACCAGCTTTATGCTCATTATTTTTAAATGACTTAATTGCCGCAATCGGTGAATGTATCAATGAGGACAGCTTGGCTGTTTTACTGCCAATAACTCCCCATATAAGACGCGTGATTATGAGCGCTAGCGTGAAATACCCAGTTGCAAAATGTAGCTCCAGCATGCCTTCTTCAGCACTAAAATAAAGCGTTGCAATTGCAACAACTAATAACCAATGAAAGCTTCTTATAAAGCCATCCCATACTTTCACTTTAGACATGATAACGCTCCCTATGAAATATACTCAAAGCACTTAAAAAGACCAGAACCGGCAAGGCATTGGGGTATACATTATTGCAAACTTCGGTTATTTTGACACGCCTCTATTACAGGTGTTTTGATCTGAGCCATAACAACAAGTAAGAGCGATAAAATGCAAAAACCTATTCTCAAAGCGTTATTAAAAGGCTTTTTCGACATGCTCCCGCTATGTTTAGCCGTCATCCCATGGGGCATTCTGTGTGGCTCTTTAGCAATCCAAAATGGTTTTAGTGCGTTTGAAACACAAGCAATGTCACTACTCGTATTTGCCGGTTCTGCGCAGTTAGTCGCGATTGAATTAATGGCTGGCAATACCCCCTTACTCACTATTTTATTTACCACGCTTATTATAAGTTCAAGACACTTTTTGTATGGCCTAGCCATCCGCCATAAAGTCATTGATCAACCATTTGGTTGGCGTTTACCTGTCAGCTTTGTTTTAACCGATGAGTTATTTGCTTTTTCGCATCACCCTAAAGCCTACCAAACAAAGCTGCGCCTTATTTATGCTTTAAGTGCTGGCTTTAGTTTTTATATCGCATGGAACATATGGACATTGCTTGGTATTGTTGCTGGCAGCTTATTGCCCGATTTAACAAACCTAGGCCTTGATTTTGCTATTGCCGCCACTTTTATTGCATTAGTGGTGCCAGGGGTGAAAAACCTCGCAACTCTTGCCACCGTCGTCACCGCAGGAGTCGTTGCAACCCTCCTTAAAAGCCACGGTTTTCAGTTATGGTTAGTAACAGCAGCACTGATTGCTATGTCGGTTGGGTACGCAATTAGCCGCTGGCAAGCAAAAGAGGAGCATAGTGCATGATGACCACGATTGTATTAATGGCGTGTATTACTTTTTTTACGCGTTACTTGTTTCTACACCGCGCTTTGCCTTTTAAGGTAGGCCCTAAAATGCAGCAGTTTTTGAGTTTTAGTGCTCCTGCCGTGCTCACTGCTATTTGGGTGCCCATTGTATTTATTAATGATGAAGGGATTAATTTAGATTGGCAAAATCCCTACCTAATTGCTGCAGTACTTTCCGTTATTGTGGCTTACAAAACACACAACATTTACTACACAACACTGGCAGGGATGGGATTATTTATAATCTTGAGCTAACGCAACTTATACGCTGGCGAGCAAAATAGCGCGGCTTTTCTCAAGTGTCACTTGCTCACGCTCACCCAGTGCAGTCATACCATGGCGCTCTAACTGCGCAACAAGCTTATCTGCCACACTGTCGTCTAAGTTATAATCGCTCAAACGTGTTGGCATTTTAACACTGTGGAAGAAAGCTTCCGTTGCAGCTATCGCGTGTTCAATTGCCGCCTCTTCATTGGTAATATCCAGTCCCAGCACACGTTCTGCATATTGTAGTAACTTACCGCGCTTAGTGTCTTTTTGCTCAGCCATCATGCGTGGTAATACAATCGCTAGGGTTTGCGCATGATCAAGGCCGTACACTGCTGTCATTTCATGCCCTATCATATGTGTTGCCCAATCTTGAGGTACGCCCGCACCAATCAACCCATTTAATGCCATTGTTGCTGACCACATAATATTAGCGCGCACCTGATAATTTTCTGGCTCTGAGAATGCTTTAGGCCCTTCTTCAATGAGGGTCATTAAAATTCCTTCGGCAAAGCGGTCTTGCAACTTTGCACCTACATCATACGTAAGGTATTGCTCCATAGTATGTACAAATGCGTCAACAATCCCGTTAGTCACTTGGCGCTCTGGTAATGAAAACGTTACTGCGGGGTCAAGTACCGCAAAACGAGGGCGCACATACTCACTGGCAAATGGAAGTTTATCGTGAGTTTCAAGGTTTGAGACAACACTAAAGGTATTCGACTCAGACCCCGTTGCAGGCAAGGTCAGTACCACACCGAGTGCAACCGCCGATTTTACTTCTGCGCCGTTTGCTAAAATATCCCAAGGCTCACCCGTGAATTCAGCCGCAGCGGCAATAAACTTACTGCCATCAACCACAGAACCCCCACCTACAGCCAGAATGAAATCAATCTGCTTTTCTTTAACAAGCTCTACGGCTTTCATACAGGTTTGGTAACTTGGGTTTGGCTCAATACCTGCAAACTCAAACCACGTATGCTCACTTAATGCTGCTTTAACCTGATCATAAACGCCATTTTTCTTAATGCTGCCACCACCATAAGTGACGAGTACTTTGGCATTTTTAGGGATTTCTGACTGAATCTCTTTAATCTGTTGCTCACCAAAATGAATCTTGGTTGGGTTTTCAAAACTAAAATTTAACATGTGGCTTCCTCATCGTTGATGTGAGTTTTTATCAGTGAATAAACCATTTTAGTTATTTTTATATAGGGATAAAGCGGTAAAATAGATAATCACTTTTGCAGTAATGCAATAATAATTAACGTAAACTCACACTAGCTAGAAATCTTAGGATATGAATATGTGGCAAGGTTTAGACGAATTTTTATATGTTGTTGAGCAAGGGAGCTTTACCCATGCAGCCAAGGCGATGGAGGTCTCTACTTCACATATTAGTAGGCAAATTCAACAACTTGAAAACCGCTTAGGGTCAGTCCTTTTTCAGCGTACCACGCGAAAAATAAGCCTGACAGAGGCCGGAAAAGAATATGCGATCAAACTTAAAGCAATCCGGCAAGAGCTTATCGATGCGAATAACCAGTTACAGGGTGAGCAACGCCAACCTAAAGGGCTTATTCGTATTACAGGTGCCGGTGAATTTGTTGCCAATCAAGTTGCACCGAAAGTTGCCGAATTTGTCAAACGCTACCCAGAGGTCGAAGTCGAAATCGACTTCAATAGCCGTAATGTCAATTTAGTTGAAGAGGGCTTTGACTTAGCCGTTCGTTTTGGCCGCATGGAAGACTCCAATCTTATCGCCAGACCTCTTTGCAAGCGAATAATGACGCTTGTCGCAAGCCCTGAATACCTAGCCAACCATCCACGCTTAACGCACCCTTATGAGTTGACTGAACACAATTGCCTAATCGCGATGAGAAAACGTTGGCGTTTTAACATTGATGAACACATCAAAGAAGTCCGTATAAATGGCAATTGGCGCAGCAATCACCCTCAAGCCATTCTAAGTGCAGCTATTGCTGGCATCGGAATCGCGCATTTGGCACACGACATTGTTGAGCCCTATATTGCAAAAGGGCAACTTGTAACAGTGCTGGATGACTTTCAAGTCAGCGACAACGCCTCTTGGTTGGTGTATCCGCGCAAAGATCTCTTGCCTTACCGCGTACGTTTACTAATTGAGCACCTTACCAATGAATTCGCTGAATAAAATTCACACTTTCAGAAATAAGGCAAGCGGGTTAGAATCAATCAAATAATAATAAAAAGTCACTATTATGAACGAATTTTATCAACTCTCAGCAACCAACTTACAAGGCCAAACGGTTCACTTTTCTGATTTCGAAAATAAAGTCGTTTTAGTCGTCAATACAGCGAGCAAGTGTGGTTTTACACCACAATACGAAGGCCTGCAAAAATTGCACGAAAAATACCATGATCAAGGCCTCATTATTATTGGCTTTCCGTGTAATCAGTTTGGTAAACAAGAGCCCGGTGACGCAAAAGAAATTAAGGAAGGCTGCCTCATCAACTATGGCGTGAGTTTCTTAATGATGAGTAAGGTGGATGTCAATGGTGAACATGCTCACCCTGTCTTTAGGCACCTAAAATCAGAACTACCGGGCTTTATCACCCGTAAAATAAAGTGGAACTTTACAAAGTTTCTGATTGGTAGGCATGGTAAAGCAATTAAACGATTCGCGCCCCTCACTAAACCAGAACACATCGAGTCTGCAATTATTACAGCACTGAGCAAATAAACCTCGAACCAAAAAGCAATAAAGAGGCAATAGCCTCTTTATCTAAATTTATGCTTAGTCGTTCATGTACTCATCAAAGTCGTCTTCGCCTAAGTTTCTGCGCAAGCGTTTTTGCTCAAGATAGTCTTCCAACTTCTTCTTAACGCGTTGCTTTTTCTTGTCGTGTTGATTACGCCCGACCATTTCGTACTCGTCTTCAACAAAATCGTCATCTAGCGCATCATAACTAAATGTCTTACCCACAACCCACTCCATAAAGTGTTTGAGACCAATTCAGGAGATTAAAATTTGCTCTGTGAATTGGCAAAGATTAAAAAGCTCAGTGGTTATTTAGTATGTAAAAAACCACCAAAATAAAGCCACACCGCCATGCTAAAGTGGCGATATGTCAATATTGTGAATAAATAGCGCTAAATTTGATTTCTGAAAAGTGAGAGTTTTTTATCGTTTCGATAAAACACATTTATCCATGTGTGTTTTTTAGTTAATTTGACTAAAAAATGGCTAAAAAACCAAACAGCTTTCATTTTAAAAAACCACAAAAACAACATAACTCAATGAAAATAAACACAATAAAAACCTTGGCATTAAGTTTGATTATTTATTTTCGTCATTTCAAACAGGAAAGAAAAAAATGAAAAAGTTATTGTTAGTAAGTTCTTTATTTATCGCAACCAGCGCTATGGCTCATAACGATAATGATACGCATATTTCATTCAGTGGTGAGCAATGTGATGTTGAGTTCAAGAACGATGTTCGCATCACGCCAAACGAATTAGAAGTGTTCACTACTGATAACCGCACAATGAAAATCATTGATCAAAATAACTTATACATTGATGGCGAAAACATATCGCTGAATGCATCTCAACAACAAGCTATTGCAAATTACTCAGATAGCTTACGTAGCCAACTACCCGAAGTGGCAAACATTGCTCTAGAGGGTGTGAAAATTGCCGGTGTTGCAATTGAAGAAGTGGCAAACGCATTCAACATTAGTGGCTTTGATGACATCTCGGAATTAATGGATGAGATTAGTGTAGAAGTGCAAAATACCTTTTACCAACAAGGTGCATTCACCATGGGTCAGCAAAGTTTTGAAAAGTTTGGTCAAAATTTTGATGAACAATTCGACCAACAAATTGAGTCTGCAGTTGAATCGGCAATGATGCAATCAATGGGCAGTATTTTAGTTGCGCTAGGCTCTGAGCTTCTTGGCTCGGGTGGTGATATGGACACGTTTGAACAGCGCATGGAAAACATGGGTGAACAAATCGAAGCGCGTGTAGAAACACAAGCAGCGCAACTTGAAAAACGTGCCGACGCATTGTGTGGCAGCTTTGCCGATATTGCTCACAAAGAGCAACAGCTCGTTGCTTTAGTGCCACAACTCAAAGAATACCAACTGTTCACGTTCAAACAGAACACCCTGTAATGCATTAACATCCCTGAACCAATCTACTTGGTCTTATGGCGCAGAGCTTGCTCTGCGCTTTTTTTATTTTTTTGCAAGTACGGTTAGTTGTGACAACGTTTTGAGCGCGTCTTCCAAACGCTCTGACCAAGGCAAACCATAGCTTAATCGAAAACAGCTGCGGTATTTTTTCCCCGCCGAAAAAATAAGCCCAGGAGTAATACTAATCCCCGCATCTAATGCTAAATGGAATAGTTTAACGGCATCATATTGGCTCCCTAAGTCCACCCAAATAACACACCCTCCCTGCGGGTTACTAATACGTGCACAACTTGGCATATATTGCTGCAGGCACCAAATCATTCGCTCTTTGTTGGCACTTAGTCGCTGGCGTAATAAACGAATATTTCTGTCATATTCACCACTGGCAATAAATTCATACAAGGTCCATTGATTGATCAATGGCGCTGAGCAGCTCAAGGCTCGTTTAAAACGTCTGGCTTGTTCAGCAAACTGGCCCGCAATAATCCAACCAATCCGATAACTCGGCGCAGCCGTTTTTGAAAATGAGGCGCAGGTGATCACCAATCCTTTTTTAGAGTAAGCCTGCGCTGGTGTAGCACGTTTTGCGGTGTAATGTAGGTCACCGTATACATCATCCTCTATCAGCACAACATCACGAGCCTCAAGTAAAGCGACCAGCTGTTCACGCTTACTATCAGGCATAAAACTCCCCACGGGGTTATTCAATGAGGTAGAGAACACGCATGCTCTTATATCATGCTCATCTAGCGCCTGTTGTAAGTCATCTAACCAAATGCCTTCATCTGGGCATAGTGGGATTTCCAGCGCTTTCAATCCTAAACTTTCAATTAACTCAATGATGCCAAAGTAACAAGGTGATTCAATCGCAATCACATCACCAGGTTTTGCCACGCATTTTAGTGCAATGGCAAGCGCTTCTTGTGCCCCATTGGTGATCACCAATTCATCGCTCGCCACACCAATTCCGAAATCTAAATAACGATGAATCAATTGCTTTTTTAACGGAGCAAAGCCATCCATCGGCCCATAATTAATTACCGTAGCTCCGGCCAATGTCATCACTCGGCGCATCGTTCGTGCTAATGCTTTATCGGTGGGTGCCGCAGCAATTGGATTAGCAATACCAAACGGGACAACATTGGCTTTGTGAATTGCGCTATAAACTTGCTCTATCAGCGCTTGCTTGTTGACAGTCATTGGCTCGCGGCTTAATTTCACGCGCTTGGGTCTTGATTGATTTAACTGCGATGATTTTAAAAAGTATCCCGACTTCTCTCTCGCTTCAATCAACCCTTGCCCCTCAAGAAGCTGATAGGCCTGCTTAACGGTAGGAATACTGACATTAAGCTTTTCAGCCATTTTTCGCAATGAAGGGAGTTTTTCACCGGGTAATAACGATCCCTGTGACGATAAATCTCTTACTAACTGAGTCACTTGCTGATACAAGAACTCACTGTTACTGCGACTGATCACTTGTGACATAGCCCACCAAACTGTATAGGTTGCATTTGTAGTTTTCTGTATATGTTAAGTATACAGAATCAACTTAAAATAAACACACTTACCCTATTTAGGCAATAAAGATGAAAAGCGCCGCTCTTTACCTTGCAACTGTATTGATCTGGGGATCAACGTGGCTGGCTATTGAGTTTCAATTAGGTGATGTCGCCGTTGAAATTTCTTTGTTCTATCGTTTTGCGATTGCCGCCATTTTAATGTGGGCATTTGTGTTATTTAAAAACCTGCCGATGCGTTATTCATGGCGTGATCATGGTTTTTTTACCCTACTGGCATTATTTAACTTTGGTTTGAACTACCTAACACTGTATTGGGCACAAAACTACCTTAGTTCTGCCATGGCCTCCATTGCATTCTCAATGCTATTAGTGATGAATATTATTAATACCCGACTGTTTTTTTCGAAACCAATCGCCAAGCGAATTTACGTTGGCGCATTGTTAGGCGTTTTGGGTATCGCCAGCTTGTTTTGGCCACAAATTCAGCAGTTCGACTTGAGTAATGGTACGTTGGTCGGGTTACTACTTGCGCTGTCAGGGACCTTTGTGGCTTCATTAGGTAATATGATCAGCGTCCGCAATTCTCAGCGTGATATTGGCGTTATGCAGGGGAATGCATGGGGCATGCTTTACAGTGCTATTGGCTTAGCCGTGTATGTATTAATAAGCGACGTGCAACTGACATTCACTGCACCTGCAAGTTACTGGGTATCGCTACTTTACTTAGCCATATTTGGCACTGTCATCGCATTTGCTTGTTATTTTGCGCTGTTGAAAAATATTGGTCCCGAGCGCGCCAGTTACGTCATTGTATTATTTCCTCTGGTTGCAGTCGTACTGAGTACATTGTTTGAAGGGTTTGAGTGGCAAACCAACACATTTATAGGGTTTAGTTTAGTGCTATTTGGCAATGCCATTGTATTAACGCCCACACAACGAATTAAAGCGTTTTTTGCTACAAGAAATAATCTGCAAAATCGCTCTGTCCCCAGTTAGAAGTGATTATGTCACCTCTAACACCAAGCGCCTGCTAAAAATAGCAGGCGCTTTTTTATGGTAAATGAAAACGTAATGCTTGGTGATACATGACAACTTTTGCAGGTGTCACACCGACCAACTCGCCATCAGCCTCTATTAGTAAACCGGCAGTGTGTATTTCGGCACGAGACAAACGGCAGTATTGAAGCTCGTTTAAGTTATGATGTTTTACAAAAATGAGATGTAAAAAACTGCGTAAATTCTTCACTAAGTTACCTGCTGGCATGCGATAACACTCAAGCTCTCCATCATTCAATATGGCATGAGGCGCAATTTTTAAGCCTCCACCAAAATAATGATGGTTAGCAAATAAAGTCACTAAATTAGTGAACTCTTCATGCTTGTCGGCAAATACCCCTGATAAAGACTTTGCTTGAAAAGAAAATAACTGTTTAATGCCCTGCCATAGATAACCAAACGCAGTAAACCGCCCCACTTGATTTAATTGACTAACAACATCCGCATCAAAACCGACCCCAGCCACATTAATAAAATACCGCTGATTAATTTTCCCAACATCAATTAACTGAGTATGGCCTGAAAAGACAGCGTCTCGCCATTGTTGCGGCTTAAAAGCAAAGCCTCGCGCAAAGTCATTACCGGTCCCTGCTGGCAATAAGGCAATTGAACAATCACAACCAAACAGTGCATTAATGGCTAAATGCAGTGAACCATCGCCACCAATAACAACAGCCTGATTAACGTGCTTTGCAAGATTCGCAATTGCTTTATGGTCACTTTCAAAGTGTCCCGTGGTAAAGAAAAGTTGCGGCTCAATGTGCCGTAATGTGCATTCGTTTAATAACCATTCGACACTTTGCTTAGTATTTTTTTTGTCACTTGGCTTTATTATTATTAACATCAACTATCACTTCATCTTCTCAGTAAGAAACCCCTTTTTATTCAAATTAAATTAATCTGAATAAATACTCAATTTGAAACTTTAAAAACGCATAAAACAAAGTTTCAAAATCTAAAAACCCTTATAAACAAGGGTTTTAGAGCGAACTCCCTTAGCATAATTATTCAAAAAACAATGAGACACGTAACTTAACCCACCGTTAACAAGGCACATTCGGATAAGAAAAAGTTATCCGGTAGACTCAAATTTTATCGTTTTATTTTTGTTCACTTTGCCTGCAAAATACCCATGTTTTCAACCAAACACAATCTGGAGCAAAGTAATGAACCCAATTAACACTTTAAATCAAAATGCTGCAACTCATGTTGCCGTAAAACCAACTAACCGCAAAGCAAAAATGTTGGCAAAACTTAATCGCTACGGCAAAAAGCTAGCGCTTGGCGGTGCAGTACAATATAAGTAATCCCCAACCATGGTTACTTTTTAGGTGCAGCAAACACCCAACCACTAACGAAGCATCTTCTTTAGCTCCTCGTTTGCTGCTCCCCTCTTTTTAAAAGCACTAAAACAGCAAAAATTTAAAGCTTTTTACAAAAAACACCGTCTTTACGCTCAAAAAACAAGCAAACGAACTTTTTCCTATTTACACAACCGATTCAGCTAAGTATTATTCTCGCAACACTTTGTGGAGAGATGGCAGAGTGGTCGAATGCACCGGTCTTGAAAACCGGCAGGGGTTTGTAGCCCCTCTAGGGTTCAAATCCCTATCTCTCCACCACTTATTTTTATTTGTTGATAATTATCAGCAAGTTACAATCTGAATTATGCGTTGGAGAGGTGGCCGAGTGGCCGAAGGCGCTCCCCTGCTAAGGGAGTATAGGGTTTGTAGCTCTATCGAGGGTTCGAATCCCTCCTTCTCCACCATTTTATTATTAAAAACCGCTTTTTAGCGGTTTTTTTATGCCCAAAAACTTGCACCTTTTATTGTTAATCATGCATGCTAAGTCTCAGTTAAATTATCGGTGAGACGCCATGATCAGTTCAGCTTTGTTAACTTTAACATTACTGTTAGGCGCGAATAGCAGCCAAGCAACTGTCTATAAATGCATGATAAAGGGTGTTGCCACTTTCTCAGAGCAACCCTGTGGAAAAGACGCCACTATCATAAAAATCAACCTTCCCCCTAAACAACTCACCGATAATACAAAAAAACAGCCTGAGCTAAGCGTTGATGACTACCTACAAGTCCAAGAAATCGATCGCAAAATTCAACAACTAGAATTAGAACGTAAAAACCTAAAGCAACAACAGCGCGAACGAATAGAAAAACTTAAGTTAATGACTCAAGATGCGGCGAACAGATTAGGTGCAGATTCGATTGACGATGCAATAAGTAAACAAAGTAAGCGCATAAATTCATACTATGAAAACCAACTTACGCAATTTGCACAACAGATAAAACAATTAGAAGAGCGTAAAAAGCAACTGAAAGGCACACAAACCCCCTAATTTTCCTAAACTGGTCAGGCATGATATAACAATTGAGACGGGTTAATTAAGGGAGCGAGGGTAATGCACATACACACAATCGAAGGCTATATTCAAAATATTTACTTAGTTGAATATCCCGACAAACTAATGCTACTCGATGGGTGTTGCCGCGCTGATGTCGACACCGTATTTAACTATATTACCGAACAACTCAACCGCCCTCTGACTGATTTAAAACTGATTGTTGTGACTCATATGCACCCCGATCATGCCGGTGGCGCCCATGCCCTAAGAAAACTAAGCGGTGCAAAAATTGCGACATCTAATGCACCGGGGCAATGGTATAAGGGCCTTGATGGTATTTTAATGCACTTGACCGATATCGCTCTTGCATGGTGGGTTGCAGGTCGGCTAAACAAAGAAAGACGCAACCTTTGGTATAGCCGATATCTAGATGCCGACTATTACTTAGCAACCGACTCTACCCTACCGAATTTTGATGACTGGCAAGCACTGCATACGCCAGGTCATACCGACCGCGATATTAGCCTGTACCATATTCCCACAGAGCGAATTTACATTGCCGACTTACTCGTAAAAGTGAAAGGGCAGCTTATGCCACCCTTTCCTGTGTTTTATCCTAAACTGTATTTAAACTCTTTATTAATGCTAAAAGCCCTTAAACCTCAACGCATTATGTTTGCGCACAGTAATGAAATGCATATTGATGACATCGATTTCGAACACATTTTAGCGCTGGTACCGAAAAAGCCGATGACACACTGGCGTTCTGTAAAGGCAAAAGCGCGACAAGCACTTAATCTAAAACGCTTTTCACAGTCTTAATAAAGTCATTTATATCATTGTCGTCATTATAAACATGGGCTGAGACCCTTAGCCCTAAATGACGTTCATCAACAGCGATATTAGCCTCATGCAACGCCGCTTTAACCGCCTGTTGTTGACGACCAAAATGCATGATTGCCGTGCCGGAGCATTTATCTGCTGCACTTGGCGAACGCATATATTCACTCAGCTCAGCATGCAACGTAGCAAGCATTGCTAAGTTATGGGCGCGTACTTTATCAATGCCTAAATCGGCAAAGTAGCGAATACTATGCGCAGCTAAAATACACGGTGCGACTGATGGCGTTCCTCCCCAAAAACGCAGTGCCGTATGATGATAAGTAAAATGCTTGATATCAAACTCAAATGGATTTTGATGAGAGAACCAACCAACATCTTTTGGCTGACACAATGCAAGTTGATGACGATTGACCCACAAATAAGCAGCACCAGGGCCTCCACACAACCACTTAACACTCGAGCCAAGCATAAAATCGGGGTCAAGTGCTGTTAAATCCACCTCTAATATACCTGCCGACTGAGCGATATCTATCAGGCTTAGCGTATTGGATTGCTTTGCAATTTGAATGATTTCAGCAATCGGAGCTTGCTGGCCAGTATTTGAATACACATGACTCACAAACACTAAATCGAACGCTTGCTTAGCCAAATATGATTGCCAAACCTGAACATCGGTTAAATCCTCATCAGCGCCAATAAACACAATTTCAGCGCATGCAGGGAGCGCTTTTTGCATCGCAAATCCCATGCTAGGAAAATCACTTTCAGCCATTAATACTGTGCAGTTTGTCTGTTGCAAACGCGGATGCGACATCACTAACTTTGTTAAGCCACTCGATAAATTCACTTGTGGGCAAAATAGCTCTGCATCCGAATTAAACAGCCGCGCTAAGCTTGATGTAAATGCCTCAACGCCGTGTAACCATTGCTGCCAAGGCTCTTTATTTTCATTTTGCCAAGCGGCAAAAAAATGCTCATGAAAATACGGCTCTGCCGATTTTAAAGCGCGGCCCACAGAATGATTTAATAAATAGCTTCCTGGGGCGAGTATAAAGTCATGTTTACGCATTACTTAATCCACTGTTTTAGCTTAGTTAAATCATCGTAGCGAGTACGGATATCGTCGCGTTTTGCTGCGGCTCGGCGATCACGTAATTGCTCAAGAGAGTTAAGCAACACATGTAACGGTGGCCCACTCGCCGTGACTTTATCCATATGTTGTTGCTGCATTCTTTGTGATGGCTGTGCAATGTACTTACTCACGAGTTGATTATGATGACCGATTGCTGTGTCACCATGCAATTTACAAACTTGAATAAATAACTTTAAGTTTGTTTGCAGCCATTCACTATCTCGTTCAGTTTCTGCGGCTAAAAAGTCATCCATGATACTCGTCATCCGCATGCTTTCACGCAATATTTGCTGATCTTCTGGCATCATGTATAAAAATTTATCCACCAGCATTTGCGAATAGCTTGGCTCGTTAGCAAAACAAAGTCCAAGCAACATATCAATCACATTAATGCCTGCAAAATCACCGGCATTTGCACCACGATAAACCTCTTTCCCTACGCGATAGGGTTTGTAATAAGGGCGCACACAGTAAAAGAAACGATCAGTATCGAGTTTGTTATACAGCGCATTATTTGACTCGATGACATCCAGTAATGCATGTTTGGCTACAGCCAATAAATCGGCGGCAATTGGGTGCGAAATTCCTAATGGTTGAATTTTTAGTAACGCATCTGCCGCACGTTTGTAAGCCAAAATTCCTTTGGTGTTGTAATCAACAAAGACTTTTTCATCTTCAAGATTTGTAAAGCGCTTATAAAGACCATCAACCGCTTTATTGTGGGTGGTTAAATGAGCAGTCGCAAAGCGTGGTGTAACACCAATAGATGCGCCAATGTGCATAGCAAGTGCCGACGCATCAACCAAGGGAGAAGTGGTTTCGCGTGAGGGTTCAGTAATTTCATGGCGACGACATGCAGCCATAAATAAGCCAACATTGCCTAATAAATCAAAGGCATTATCAAAACCTTCGTCGGTATTGCCTTCTGCTAATAAGGCACGAATATGCTCATTCCCTTCCTGCTCTAACTGGTGTTTAAGGTGTTCGCCAACGCCTTCTACATTCGCTTTATCGTCTTGTTGCCAATATAGTTTTTCTAGTTCGCTATTGATCTCAACAAATCGGGTACGCAGCCAGCTATCAAATGCCTTGGTGTTCTCAGTCACAGGCTTACTCCAAAATAAATATATTGCGATAATGTTAACAGAGTTCACTGAGTGCTAATCGCTAAAATATAAGCTAGAATTTGCGATAATTAGTGAAAATCACTCAAATAGAAATGAAACTAGACAAAAAAGACCAACAATTACTCAACGTACTACAAGATAATGCACGTACATCTGTGTCTGAGCTTGCTCAATCAGTCAGCCTCTCTGACACTCCTTGCCTGCGCCGAATTAAGAAGCTTGAATCAAGTAATGTGATTAGTGGTTATCATGCTGCAATTAACCCCAAAGCGGTTGACTTAAATGTCTCTGTTTATGCGTTTGTACGCTTAAATCAAAACTCGGTTGCTGCTGCAGAGCAGTTTGAACAGCAAGTGGAAAAGCTTGAACACGTACTGGAATGCTCGGTTATTTCAGGCAGCTATGATTATTTATTAAAAATAATTGCCGCTGACTTAGAAAGCTACGAAAGTTTTGTAAAACATAAATTAGGCAGTATCAATTGTATTGCCAATATCGAATCGACGGTGGTATTAAAGCAAGCATTCACTAAACGCCATTTACCTTTAGCGTGACGCTGCGTACTTGCAATACGACAATAACGCGATAAGCTGAATACTTAAAAGGACTCTTATACAATGAAATTCATCAACTTAGTTGCCTTTATTCTCATTCTTTTTGGACTCGGCAGCCCCCCATTACAGGCACAGCAAGAAACGTGTTTAACCCAACTGGAAGATGAAAATCTCATGATGAAAAGTAAGCGGGAAGGGCTTTTCAGAGAACCTCTTCCTCGCTCACACAGCACCTTTAGTTATAACACCGAGCAAGCGTATAGTGACTACCTTACAGCTGCTTACCTTGAAATTAGCAGCGAAAATCCCCGCGCAACACTGCCTTGCCCAGTCTATACCGACACCTATAAGCAACTCGTTGCGCAAGGATCACGCCCTGCAAATGCAACAGTAGCAGATTTAATCAGCCCTTTTGAGTTAACACAAAAACAGAGCCGTAAGGCAGTGCTATTAATCCATGGCTTAACCGACTCACCTTTTACCTACCATGATTTAGCTCAAGTGTATTATCAACAAGGTTATACGGTACGTACCCTGTTATTACCAGGGCACGGTACAGCACCAGGAGCACTCAAAGAGATTAATGCCGACGACTGGTACAAGGCGAGCACTTACGCTATTGAGCGCACGTTAAAAGATTTTGATCAGGTCATTTTAGGGGGGTATTCAACAGGTGCAGCAATGATCATTGATTATTTAACCCAAGGTCCCGTTGATAAACACATTATCGGCGCGATGCTGTTTTCACCCGCGACTGAGCCCCATAATAAAAATGGCTGGCTAGCCAAGTGGGTTGACGCGATACCCTTTATAAACTGGATAGATAAAGATGCCGATCTCGATTTTGCAAAATATGAGTCCTTTCCATTTAATGCCGCATCAGCCAGTTATGAAGCCATGAAGCGCATCAGCTTAGATAAACTAAAACACCGTTCACTACCTGATGTTGCTTTTTTTAGCACCTTTAGCGATGTTGATACCACGATTGATAATCAAGTAACGTTTAAATTATTAGCTAAGCTACACAATCCCAAAACTCATAAAAACAGCCAACTTAATCGCCTTGTTTATTACGGTGATGATAAAAATATACCCAATAGTTTTCCAGCCGATTACCTGATAATTAGCGATGACTGCGACACCGAAGACTGTAAAAATATTCAAGGCATGTCACATATTGGTATCGTTAATAAACCAAGCAATCCACACTATGGCCGCACTGCCCGCTATCGAAATTGTGGCAGTTATTTAGATGACGATACCCTATACAAAGCCTGTAAATATCAGCCTGAAATTGTTATTGGTGAGCGCACAGCAGAGAATTTAGCTAAGTATAAGCCATTTGCAAGACTCACCTTCAATCCATATTTCGATAAGCTCAGCTTACATATCACAGACTTTATTAAAGACGTTGAAAGGGCCTCTGAACAATGAGCCAATTTAGTCACCGTTGGTTTAATCAAATAACGGATATTGATACGACAATTTGGCAGCGTTTTTTTCATGATACCCCCTTTACCGATCATGCTTTTTTAGCTGCGCTTGAGCACAGTGGCTGCGTGAGTAAAAACACAGGTTGGCAACCAATGCACCTGGCAATTTACCAGCAAAAACATATCGTTGCTCTACTACCTGGGTATATAAAGTATCACTCTTACGGTGAATATGTGTTTGACTGGGCATGGGCAGAGGCGTATCAACAACATGGTTTAGATTACTACCCCAAATGGTTATCTGCCGTGCCTTTTACCCCCATTGAAGGTCAAAGACTGAGCATTAACCACCCCAATCCAGACAGTGTTTATAATTATTTAACGCATGTATTAACGAATACTGCGCACGATAGGCAATGGTCGGGCTGGCATATCAACTTTTGCCACCAGCAACAGGCTGAATCACTAAAAAGCGATGCTGTTATGCTACGTCAAGGCGTCCAGTTTCAATGGTTTAATCAAGCATACTCTCACTTTGATGATTTTTTAGACTCACTGACAGCACGCAAGCGAAAGTCGATAAAAAAAGAGCGTGCCAAAATCACTCAACAACACATAACCATCGAGTGGCGAGAAGGTAACACTATAAGCGCTCAGGACATGCAGCTCTTTAGCCACTTTTATAGCCAAACTTATATTAAACGCTCAGGTCACACAGGTTATTTAAATAATGCGTTTTTTCAACGACTACGAGATACAATGCCCACACAGTTAGTATTAATGCTTGCTAAACAGGCTGATGAAGTTATCGCTGCGACTTTAAGCTTTAAAGATAAACAGTGTCTGTATGGTCGCTACTGGGGCGCAAATGATGAAATCGACAGTCTGCATTTTGAGCTGTGTTATTACCAAGGGATTGAATACTGCATTGCCAATAAGCTAAAACAGTTTCACTCTGGAGCACAAGGTGAGCATAAGATAAGCCGAGGGTTTCAGCCTGTTTACACTTACTCAGTACACCATATTCAACAGCCTGATTTTGCTGCGGCTATCAACGATTTTATCGCCAGAGAGCGCCAACACATGGCACTCTATAAAGCACAGTGCGATACCCTACTGCCGTTTAAACAGCAGTAATTGGTTGTTAGCTGGCATTTGTACATCTTCAACAAACGTTAAGCCTGCCTGCTCTGCAAGTTGGCAAATAGCTTCAAAATCACGTATTGCACTGTTTGCATCTTGTTGCTTTAAAAAGGTATCAAATTCAGCGTTACTGGCACTTGTATAATTGCCTTGGTATTTAAATGGCCCATAAATACATAACTTTCCTTGGTGGGCTAAATGCTTTTCAACCCCTTGAAAGAAACGCTCAACCAGCGGCCAGCTAATAATATGCAGTGTATTGGCGGTATAGATTGCGTTCACGCTATCAACAGGCCAAGCATGCTGTAAATCTAGTGACAAAGGGGCATGCAAGTTAGCTAACGATGCTTCCTGATGCCATTGTAAAATACCTAAGTGATTCACCTCACGATCGCTGCATAGCCACTGCAAATGCGTTAAATGCTTGGCAAAGTGCACACTATGTTGCCCTGTACCTGAGCCAATTTCGAGTACATTTTCTACATCGGCAAAAAAGTCTTTTAATACGTGAAGAATGGGTGATTTGTTATTTTCACAGGCTTGAGAGAATGGTTTTTCCATACCAGTTTTTGCACCATGTTTGGTAATTAATGCACAACAGTAAAGCAAAAATCCACAATAATGTCGCGCTCTATTGCATTAAAAATAATTTAAATTCATTTAATTCAAAGGATTATATTTTATAACCATGATTGGTATAGCTTATGCAAATTCAGTAATGAGTAAACCAATAGGAGCAATATAATGTATATCTCACCTTACACTGCTGTCGATGCAGCCATTGCCGCGAGCGAGCGTGCAGAAAGCGAAAAAGCCGCCTTAACAAGTTGTGATGACAGAGCAACCGTGATTGACCTTCTTTCTCAATGCAATAAAGAAAATGTACAGGCGCCGAAAAAACATGAAACAGACCAGATTTTTATTCTTGGTTATAATTAGACCTCTGCAGTTAATCTATTCAGTCTTAACACCGTTATATAAGACTTGCACTAAAACCGATTAGCTGTAATGATAATGGTTATCATTACAGCTAATCGGTTTTCTTATGTACTCTCACAATGCTATGCTCAATTATCAGCGGCAAATGAAATGTGTTTGTCAAAGACCGGGGCTTCATGCTCCAGCGTTGGTTGCGGGCTATATTGAAGCGGGATTAAACATCGCACGCTATTACGAAAAACATCAAAGCTTTATTTTACAAGAATTGTATTTAAGGCGTACGTTTCATGAACTACTTGAGAAAATGTGCGATTCTTTAGTTCACAATGCTATTCGTAAGCAATGTTTAGCTCAACTCTACAAACCGCAGCTCGCGTTAAAGCGTTACTACAAAACTCATAACTGTATTGAAAAATATTTTTGCTTAGAGCGAGAAGCCTGCTTTCTAAGTCAAGAGTTTAACCCTATTTAGGAGTGTTTATGAGCAAATTTAGAACCGAATCAGATAGTATGGGTGAGCTACACGTTCCCGTAAATGCCTTGTATCAAGCTCAAACTCAACGTGCTATCAACAACTTTAAAATTAGCGGCTTGACCATGCCGAAGCAATTTATTACTGCCCTTGCCTACATTAAGCAAGCAGCGGCGCAGAGTAATGCAGCGCTAGGACATTTGAGCCAAGTAAAAGCGAATGCGATTGAACAAGCCTGCCAAGCCATCATTGATGGTAAGCACTTTTCGCAGTTTCCTGTCGATGTATTCCAAACCGGCTCCGGCACCAGCTCGAACATGAATGCTAACGAGGTTATTGCCACACTGGCAACGACCCTTGCTAATGAGCCAGTACACCCGAATGATGACGTCAACATGGGGCAAAGTTCTAATGATGTGATCCCCACGGCAATTGCCGTCAGCAGCGCAATTAATATTATTTACGAGTTATTTCCTAAACTAGACAAGCTGAGCCAACGCTTACAGAGTAAACAAGCTGAAGTGGGTCATATTATTAAAACGGGGCGTACTCACCTAATGGATGCAATGCCCGTCAGTTTTGCGCAAACACTCTCAGCATGGCAATGCCAAATCGATAACGCAATGACAGGCATACGCCAATCACTTGAGCGTGTTTGCGAGCTGGCTCAAGGAGGCACCGCGGTTGGCACTGGTATCAATGCAGACCCTGCATTTTCTGCTACTTTTTGCCAACACCTAAGCGAAAACGTAGGTATCCGTTTCAGTCCAAGTAAAAACTTTTTTTACAACATTGGCTCACAAGATGCCATTGTTTCATTATCTGGACAGCTCAAGGTCTTAGCTGTGGCGCAAATGAAAATAGCCAATGACTTACGCTGGATGAACTCAGGTCCGCTTGCTGGTCTAGGTGAAATTGAATTAGAAGCTTTACAGCCCGGTTCATCGATCATGCCTGGTAAAGTGAATCCTGTGATCCCAGAAGCTGCCGCCATGGTCAGTGCGCAAGTCATTGGTAACGATGCCACTATTACAGTAGCAGGTCAGGCAGGTAATTTTGAGCTTAACGTGATGTTACCCGTGATTGCATTAAACATACTGCAAAGCATTGAGCTGTTGGCAAATAGTACTGAGGCACTTGCCGATAAAGCCATTGCCAGTTTCAGTGTTAATCAAGACAATGTTGATAAAGCATTAGCTAAAAACCCTATTTTAGTCACCGCACTTAATCCGGTGATCGGCTATACGAAAGCCGCTAAAATTGCCAAACTGGCCTATCAAGAAGGTCGCCCTATTATTGATGTTGCCGCTGAGCATACTGACATTTCACGCGAAGAATTGAATACATTGCTCAACCCTGCAAAGCTTACAAAAGGTGGCTTATAGCAATTAAACCTGTACACAATGTAGCTCTGTAATGACAGAGCTACTTACTGAAAGACAACGTTTTTATTGCCCCTCTGAGTGCAAAGTGTATGATAGTGAGTACTTATTCAACGATTTATAGGTCCATTATGCGCTTTTCACTTTTAGCTGTATTATTTCCCGCGCTACTTACCGCGTGCTCTGATGCAGCAACAACCAAACAAACCGAATTACAAGCAACAACCAGTAAACTTGAAAATGCACCTCAAGCAGTTGAAATCAGCAAGTCGGCACCCGAAAAAACAACAATTACTGCTGCCCATCAACAGCTCAAACAACTTATTCAAGACCCAAGCTGCGATAACAGTAGCCAGTGTAAAGTACTTCCTGTTGGTAGCCGTGCATGCGGTGGCCCAAGCAGCTATGTTGTGTATTCAACTAAAACAGCCAATAGCAGTGAAGTTGAGAAAATAGCCCAAAAAATCACGAGCCTTGAAAGCCAATACAATGCTGCCAATGACGTTATGAGTATTTGTCAGCATCTAACGGCACCAGGCACACAGTGTTCTGCAAATACTTGTGTTAAAATCGATGGCTCAGCGGCAAGTGTATACTAAGGAATAAGCAATAATGGTTCGTTCATCGACTTTCAATAAACTTTTCATCACCACAACGATGTTGGCAGCGCTTGCATTAACAGGCTGTGAGAGCACCTCTGTTGGCGGCTCTACAGGTGTTGATTTAAGTGATTTAAATGAACAACTGGACGAGATCGTAAGTAACAATAGTTGCAGTGCAAGCTTCCAGTGTAAGGTGTTAGAAGTAGGTGAGCGCGCATGTGGTGGCCCAAGCCGCTATGTGGTTTATTCAACGCTAAACACCCCACAAGAGCAAGCCGAGCAGCTGGCTGAGCAGATCACTTCATTAGAAAAAGATTCAGAACAACCGTTAAGTGTTAACGACTGCTCGCCAGTTTTGCCTGTACAATCTTTGTGTATTTCAGAGCAATGCCAAGCAATCGAAATTAAGTAAATAATGTCATAAGGCCGGATACAATCACCACACTGATGATACACACTCCGGCCTTATAGATGTAGTGCACATGCATCGTGTTGTGCACCCAGTAAGCATAAATGTAACGCACAAAGTAACTTGCGGCGGTGCCAAATAATGCAAAAATAACTAAATACGCAATTAAAATAATATCCACAACACGCCACTTCTTTAAAACATCTCCCCCTCAGTGTAAGGGCTTAATGTCACAAAGGCAAAACTACACCCCTTATTTACGTTGGCTGTGGGCAATCAATAGCTCTGCAACTCGCTGCTTTACCGCACGTTTATCATCTGCATCAACACCAAAACGCGCAGCTAACAGAGCAATTTCCTCGTCATTTAAATTAAACGATAAGCGTTGTCTGGTTTTTTTAGACTTAACGTCGAGCTCAAGAATTTTCCGAATCATATCTGATGGGGTCAGTTCTTGATCAATTGCTTGCTTTTTAATTGATTTTTGTACTTCACTGCTTAGATCAAACGCCATTTGCGTGGCACGAACCGCTTGCTCCTGACGCTGCCATTTTGCTTTTGCATCACTCACTTGGCATCCCCAGGAAATAAATCAACAATATCACTAATCGGGCGTGTTAACGTGAGTGATACCTCGGTTTCACCACCTTCCCAAATTTCTATGTTCAAGCCATAACTCTCGTCATCCGAGCTTAAACAAATCATTTCGCATGGTTCACCGCCTTCATCTTCGTAGCGAGGTAATGGTTTATTGCGATAATCTTTATTATGGAAATAACATACATAAGGCGCTTCAGTTTGCTTGTAGCTCTTAGCTAAAAAGTGGCTAAAACGTTCAGGGGTGTTTTGCACGCTAATTGTGGTTAACTCATCTTCATCGAAGATACGTGCAAACTCATCAAGCGTAAATATTTCATCTACATCATCGCGTTGAATTTTAATCGCGAAGTTTGCCCATTGCTCACCATCATCAGATTCAATTTGCAAGAACACCACTTGGCCCGATTCACTCTCAAGAACGAGCTCATACTCAGCACTGCGTTGGTACTGATACGTTTGTACATCAATAACACGTAATGTCTGCCCCTTTAACCAGTTTGGATAAGCAAACGAATCAATCACGCTCAGCATATCACCTACTTGTAATTGGCTAGGTTCAGTTAATTGGCGCTCTGGGGCTTTTTTAGATTTGAAAAAGTTAAACATTGGCTGACTCCTTGTTGAAGCAAAAAAGGTAACCCTGTGCATGGGTTACCTTTTGTCTTTCCGCTAATAAAATTAGCTGTTTTGCTTAGCTTTAATGCGCGCCAAAATGTCTGCACTTTTAGGGTTAGTATCACCAATACCCGCTTCAGCCATTTTCGCTTTTAAATCATCGCCATTCGTATCCGCTTCTAACTGCTTAGCTGCGCCAAGCTGATCTTGACGGTCTTGTTGGCGCTGTTTAATGCGCTCTAATGACTCACGCGCAGATGTCATTGATGAGCTGTTTGTATTCAGTGTGCTGTTTACTGCCATCGTTGCTTGTTGCACGCTTTCAGTTGTCTTAACCATCGTTAATTGACGTTGGTTCTCTTTAATCGACTTTTCAGCTTCTTTTACTTGCTGTTTTAGTGTCACAATATGATTACTAAAACCAGCTAACACGCCTTCATGCTCTGCTTTTTCTGTTTCAAAGTCACCGATTTTCTCAGCAATCTCAAGCGCTAATGCTTCATTGCCTTTTTCAAGCGCTTGGCCTGCATAGGCTTCATGTTCAGCAATAGAGGCATCTAACGCACTAATTTTGCGCTTTGTTTGCATCTCTTTTGCCATCACTTCTGTTAGGCTTTTTTTAGCACGTTGTAACGCGTTTTGTGCATCAGCAATTTCTTGTTCGAAGATACGGATACCGTTTGCATCAACAATCGCTTGCCCTGCTTCACGAGCGCCACCACGTACAGCTGTAAATAGTTTCTTTAAAATACTCATAATCTTAACTCCGGAAATTGCTAATTAATCGTTTAAATAAATCGTCACGGCTTCAAGTGCATCAATCGCATTATCAGCGAGTGTTACCAGCTCATGGGTAATATCATCAAACGATGAATTAACCGACAGTGCACCAAAAATAGCGTACTTATCATCAATCTTTGCAAATGCGCTTAATGGAATAGGCACGTTCAAACGTAATAAGGTTTCGTTTAACTCATCACGCATATCTGCTTTTACTTCGTCCTCTGCAAACAAGTAGCTAATACACAGTAGCTGCTCCTCGGTTTGCGTAACAAAGATAGGTAACTCATCATTCCCATCGACGATAACTTGCAATACATCTTGTTCGCCTGGGTTGGCAATCAAGAAAGACTCAAAGCTCACACCTTCTGTTTCAAAAGAAGCCAGTTTGATTGATAGTTCATTTAATTCCATGTCTCACCTTTTTACGTTTTGACATATTATGTCTGAGTTAAGATTTGCATAGCCGACATATTATGTCAACTATAAAATATCAATTTTTGTACAATTCGGTTTCAACTTGCCACGCTTGACGATAATAATCATACAGAGTTCCAGAACCTAATCTATTGACTTCAATTGTATTTACTTGTTCAAAATAATGATTCGGAAAAACAAAAGATGCCAATAAATACTCTTTACTTACCCAGCGAGAAGGTACTGGTAATTTGTCTGTTTCGCGAATTCGGCTACTCGCAGGCTTGCCTGTGGTGGTAGCAATAGTCCATCCCCATTGGCCAAATGAAGGGATATTTTGCTGGTATTGCTCTACGTAATTAAAACCGGCAGCCCTGACTGTTTTGGCAATGCTTAAGAACGCCTTTTTGGCGTGATAAGGAGACGTTGACTGCACTGCCATTGCACCATCTGGGGCTAATAACTGACGAACATGATTATAGAAATAATCACTGTACAATTTGTTTAAGTCAGGATGATTAGGGTCTGGTAAGTCAATTAAAATGGTGTCGAAACGCTCTCCTTTCGCAAGCATAGCTTCAACTTCCAAAAAGGCATCTGCAATACGGATTTGTGCTCGAGGATCGCTCATCGAGTGATTATTCAGCTCAATTAAGCGTTTTCTGATAGTCTCTGGCGCATCATAGTCGCCCACATCATTACCAAATAAGTTTAACAGCTGACCATCTAAGTCAACCAAGGTGACATGCTTTACTGGCCACTTTAAAACATCGCGAAGCGCCAACCCATCACCGCCGCCTATAATTAACACACGGTCATGGCGATTTGAAGCTAGCATCGCAGGATACACCAGCATCGAATGATAAATTTGCTCATCAACGCTTGAAAATTGCAAACGACCATTGAGGTATAAATCTGTGATCGCAGTTGGCTGATTGCGACTCAAACGCTCGGTTAACACCAAGTGCTGATACTTAGTTGCTTGCGAGTAGATGACTTTATCTTTATATAAAACGTTACTAAGATTTTTCATCCAGCTCGTACCAAGCACTAACACAAAAGCGAAAAATACTAATAGCAACACGTGACACATTAATAACACCTTCGCAAAACGCACGTGTTGATGGTAACGCCATAAAAAGATCAGCCCGGCAATAATATTAAACAATGCCGTCCAAGCAGCAGCCTGCATGATTGGCATTGCCAGCATAATACTCACCCAAATTGCAGCACCGACCCCAGCGCCAATATAATCAGCACCGTAAATCGTACCCGCGTTATTCTCTAAAAAACGGCCATAAACTTGCTGACGAATACGTGCTATTAACGGGATTTCCATACCGATTAAAAGCCCAAGCAACAGACCAAACACATAAGGTAAAAAACGCGACCACTCTTGTAGCTTTTCAAATACATAGCCATCCAGTACGGTATCTGCTGGTAAGTTAAAGATGCTAGAGAAGAGATGAGGCAATGAATAACTAACAGCTATCACACTGGCAATTGCTAAAATACACCCCATACCGACTAAGGCAATGATACTTTCAAGCCATGCAAATGCAGTAAATGCGTCTTTAAACCAACGCGCTAAAAATGCCCCGATCCCCATTGCCACGATCATTGTGCCTATCATGGCATAAATGGCGCTCTCAACAGAGCCAAGAACGCGCCCTGCATAATGCGATAGTAGATATTCATAAATTAGGCCGCACCCAGCGAGTACGGCCATCACAGTAATTAATAAAAAATCATGCCCAAGTAGAGAGGCTCTACTTGGCGAAGCCGCTGTATGTGACACTTAATTAAGCACCTAACAACGTGGCCATGGTAGAGCCTATAGCAAATGATACCGCAGCAGAAATTGCCGCTACACCGACATTCTTCTGGCGATTAACTTCATCAGAAATATCACACCCTGCTAAAATGATTTTAATCGTTAGTAAGTGCAATAAAATAAAGGCTACGATACTTAGCGCGGCACTCAACGCCCAATACCCTAAGCTTGCTCCAATATTATCAGCAGCGTACGGGGCTATGCCTGATGCTGCTGTAAGCGCTAATGCACTGCCCACTAAGAAGCCTGCATAACGAATTCCCACTGCTAAATTACCGTCAATCACCGCTTGCTGTAAGCAATCACCACTGCGATTTGTACGTTTGAACAGCTGAACTCGGTATTGGCTCACCAACAACATGGCGATACTGCCAATCACAAATGCGGCTATTACTATCGGAAGACCATGCCACCCCTCAGTAGCAACCCAAAATAAAGCTGAACGAATAACAATGGCAACACTAACAACGTGTCCAAAATCAATAAGTGCAGCTGTTGCATTACCTTTGACGATTTCGTCATGCAAACTCACTTTACGCAGCGCCACTTTATCTTGGAAGAAATGACCAAGCTTAATGAGCGCAATCGCCATTACACCATAGCCCAGCATTTGTAGTGCTTCTTGTTGTAAACTGACTGCAAATGCACCACTGCTCACACCGCTAAGTACAATGGCTAACGCAACAAGCCCTGCTGCAAAACTAATACCAAACGCAAAATTGTCACGTTCCGTAATCTCATCATTGGCATGTAGATTAGATACCCAGCCTTTAATAAACTTTAAGCTTACAAATAAGGCGATAATGATTGCAAAGTCGATTGCTAAAGCTTGCAATGACCACGTTGTTATTCCATTAAATTCATACATGTGTTGTAACTCCGATGGTTATTCTTTTCACTACTTACCGCGGCTAATGCCACGTGATGTTCTGCTCGAGCTGTTGCGTAATGACCCGGAGCTTTTACTGTAACTACTACTAGAAGCGTAGCTACTACGTGTGCGTGGCGGCGTATAGCTGCTACGGCTTAACCCTGATGCACCGCTTCGCTTGGTTGCATACGGGCTAGTGAATTGTTTACCTTGACGTTGATAAGACTGGCGTGTTCGTGTCTCAACAGTTTGTTGTGCCTTAATTTGTTTAGGGCTCGAATAACGATAACGGCCATAGTCATTGTAATAGCTGTATTTTCTGTTGCGGCTCCAACGACCATATTCAACACGATCAAACACATCACCGAGCATGCGATACATACCATACCAAACCCAAAAGCTAGTGCCGCTACTATTGGTTTGCCATTGGCCGTAATTAGGGTTGCCAACAAGCTGATTTCCTACGCTTTCACCTTCTGCAGCCTCACTAATTGCCCCAACACGCGCAAGCGCACCGTTTGACATATCGGCGAGCATATTTATTGGGTCAGTTAAAGCGTCTTGGAATAAAGACGGTTTTGCGGCGTCACGAATTAAATCAAGTTGATGAAGGGTGTCTTCATAAGGCGGAATTAAGCTCGTTGCTTTGACATCCGCTAAACGCTGTTTAAGCCCACTGTAAATAGCACCTTCTCGGGTTGCATCAAGGCTAATAACACGCGCAATTTCAGAAAGTTGTGGTTGCTGCTCCGTGAGGACCTTTGCATACTGTTTAAGTAAAGTCGCATTACGAAGAGAGCCATTATCAAGCGCAGTACCCAACTGATTTAACTCTACTTCAGCTTTTTCTATGGATTGTTGTATTGTTTGTTTCAGCTGCTCTTCCTTCGACTCACAGCCCATAAGCAAGCTTACCAAACAAAACAGGCTAATAAGTTTCCAAGCTTTTATTTGAGACATTCATGTCACCTGATTGTGGTTAAAAACCCAATTAGTTTTACATAGCTCAGGTACTAAACCAAGATGAAAATTGCAACAAAGGGTAAATAGGGTGGTAATTCGTCAGGCAGCTTGCCAAGTGAAGACTCAATATTAATAGATGAGAATGAATGCTTGATAAAGTAGGCCTATTTTAAAGATTTGAGCCCACGACTCCATTCACTTTTGATTTGTACATCGTGATTAAACATCTGATTATAAAGCGTAGGAACGGCTTTAGCCGTGAATGTCAGGGGTGTTGTATGAAGGGCATATCAGACACTTTCGGCACTAAAGTACCTCCTACGTCTCTTCATCTTGCGCTGATGCGTCTTTTATCTCTGTATGCAATCTCAGTATGATACTGGACGATTTAGCCCTGAACGCAAAAAACCCGCTGCATTGCTGCAACGGGTTTCTCTAATTAGGAGCCATGGTGCGCTACGCAGTAGGATGTCCTACTTTCACATGGTCAATGCCACACGATGCTTACAAAGATATAGGTCGTAGGGGTCTTGGTTGGGTATTTTATTTTTCTACAGGCAACAAAAAACCCGCTGCATTGCTGCAACGGGTTTCTTTAATTAGGAGCCTGGCGATGTCCTACTTTCACATGGCAAATGCCACACTATCATCGGCGCTGTTTCGTTTCACTACTGAGTTCGGCATGGAATCAGGTGGGTCCAAAACGCTATTGTCACCAAGCATATTCTGGTCGTTAATCGCATTCGCAATTAACTAAAATCTGGAAATCTGATAATCGTAAAATCTACTTTAGTATACTAACTTCTGTCTGTTACGCTGTCATAAAACGCGTTTGGCGTTGTATGGTTAAGCCTCACGGGTAATTAGTACAGGTTAGCTTAATGGCTCACACCACTTCCACATCCTGCCTATCAACGTTGTAGTCTTCAACGGCCCTTCAGAGACTTTAAAAGTCTAGTGAGAACTCATCTCGAGGCCTGCTTCGCGCTTAGATGCTTTCAGCGCTTATCAGTTCCGAACGTAGCTACCGGGCAATGCCATTGGCATGACAAC